>NZ_CP058215.1:1803302-2103852 GCF_013388255.1 Methanolobus zinderi | reverse complement strand
ATTATCAATGTTAATGATTTTGTAAATCGCTTTTTTGAAACTGCAGAAAAACTCGGTTATGATGTCGAGGTATGCAAACGTGGAGAAGCACGAGGAAAAAAACAAATAGATTTTGGCAACAAAAAATTGCATGAATTACATCTTAGAAAATTGTATCCAATGCTTATTGAAAATGGAATTGATTTTTCATATGATGCTTTTAATGATATTGTACCTGGAAGGCCTTGTGCTGTAAAGGGATTCAGAGAAATCAGTGCAACAATTGTATGTTAAATCCATTTTTTAGAATATTTGGAACAATTGTACTCATCGATTATTTTTAGGATCGATTTTTCCATTGGTGGCAATTTGTAATCTTTTATATACCTTGTACTTTCTTGCTATACTGGCGTCCCATAGTGGAAAAAAATCAGGGGCTAACAAATGGAGTTTTTTTGCTGTCGATACCGCACTTTTCACACCATCCAAACCTTGAAGTGCATCATTGAATTCATTAAATATTGTTTTAATATTCTCATCATCTTCGTTTCATAAGGAATTGATTGTTCTTCCTTTTAGTTCACTAAGGTAATCCATGTTTTTGATTATGCAATCTTCTACTCTCTTAAGGTCTAAGCCTTTGTGAATTCTATAAAACTGTTGATTCCATGATAACAACAAAACTCCGATTGCATCTGCCATATCTACTGGTTTTTCCCAGTAGTTCTGTATGTGCAATAATGCAACTTTATACATGACATCTCTTGTTTCATATGTTTCAAATTCTTTACATGCCTTTATAATATCTGCTTCAGTAGGCATTTCTATGCTTGGTGGTAGTGACATAACCAAAAGAAGTATTTTTACTTGTAAAAAACATTTAGTTTTTGCTTAGTAGTTTAATAGATTATTAATTCCGGAACACATGACAAATACTCTTTCCTCACCAGTTCGGGGTCAATCTCCAAATAATGATTCGCCCAGGTCTTTTTTTCAGTGAATCCCCACGAAGCCATTTAATGTATATCTCCTCCATGCCTGCTCTTTGCATGTATGTTATAAAATGATTCTTTGAAAAATAGGTTCGAAATTTTCTAATGGCACTCTTTTAAATCGGCATGACTTCTAAAACATGAGTAAAAACAATCTGCTGCCTTAAGTCTACTTTTGACATGCAGTCATCAAAAATATGCAAGTTGCATTAATAATTCAACTTTAAACCCAAATCGAAAAACAATATATATCCTGAAATAACGTTTTTAATGAACGCCATTAAAGAAAATTAGAAGAATGGTGCTCCGATGGGGATTCGAACCCCAGTCGCAGGAGTGAGAGTCCTACATGATTGGCCGTGCTACACTATCGGAGCAATTGGTTTTGGCTTAACAGCATCTTGAAAGTAACTTAATGCATATTAAACTTTCGTTCAAAAAATATGGGTATATTTGCTCATGCAAACATACCGTGTGGTGTACTTGTATCTTCCTCTGTGACAACCTTCTCGTAGGCTTCCATGAGGTCTTTCATTGTTATCTTGTCGCCGCGTCTTCTGAGGACAAACATTCCGGCTTCCTTTGTGACAACCTTGAGGTCGGCACCGCTCAGGCCGTCTGTCAGCCTTGCGAGTTTGTCAAAGTCGACATCGGAGTCAAGATTCATCTTGCGGGTGTGTATCTTGAGGATCTCTGCGCGACCCTTCTCATCGGGTATCGGCACCTCTATTACACGGTCAAAACGTCCAGGGCGGAGCAATGCCGGATCAAGCAGGTCTATCCTGTTGGTTGCGGCAATGATCTTAACATCCCTTGTTGCGTCAAAACCGTCCATCTCCGCAAGTAACTGGAGCATTGTCCTGTTGACTTCCGCGGAACCTGTGGTACCGTCGTGGGTACGCATACCTCCCACGGCATCGATCTCGTCGATGAACAGAATCGAGGGAGCCTTGTCCCTTGCCATCTGGAACACGTCCTTCACAAGGCGCGCACCTTCACCCACGAACTTCTGGATCAGGTCGGAACCGGACATACGCACAAAAGTTGCCTGCGCGCGGGACGCAACAGCCTTTGCGATAAGTGTTTTTCCGGTACCTGGGGCACCGTGGAGCAGTACTCCTGTCGGTGGCTCAATACCTATGTTCTCGAAGAGTTCCGGCTCTGTAAGCGGTAACTCTACGGATTCGATAACTTCTGTGAGGACATCGTCAAGTCCTCCTATCATATCATAGTCTATTCCGGGTGAATTGATAAGTTCCATTACCTGAGCGCGCACATCGGCTGCCCTGCTGATAATGGATATTATAGAGAATGCAGCATTCACACAGACCCTCATTCCGGGCTGGATCTCTCCCTGGAAATTCGCAGGTATCTTTGTGACAACCTCCTGGTTGTTACCATGCTGTCTTATGACTGCCATGTCATCTTCCACTTCCATCACACTGGCAATGAAAAGTGGTGGCCTTGTAAGTTGTTCTATCTGTTTTTTGAGTTTGTTTGCTTCTTCCAGATAGCTGTTGGCCAGCATACTTGATTCAAGTAGCTTTGCCCGCATGTTCTCATTATTCACTTTCAGGACTTCTATCTCCTTGAGAAGTGAATCAACATCCTTGTTTTCAGAATCTTCTGACTCTATATTTGTCCCCATATTCGGGTTTTCAGTGTCAACCGGCGACTCAGCACTACTGTTTGACATAGGGGCATACTATGGTATCATCAGATATAAATCAACTGCAAGCATATTTAGGGCAGCCTTTCTTTTTTCTGGGATCTTTTCACAGTTCGTACGTATTTTTCGCTTTCACAAAAAACAGCCTGTTTTCCTGTATTAGAGTGTTTTTTGACAAATAATATGTTTTAACACGTTTATTCGGACAATTGTGACTTTAATGCAGTATTCACATGCCATGGCGAGAGTTCAATCCCTTTATCAGAGCAAAAAAGAAAGGTATATCTACCATGAATTGCAGTTACTAATTTGTAGGAAGGGTAGTATAGCTGTCTTAATACTTTAAAATGATAAAATAAGGGCTAATAGGGCTTTATTCTATCTAAAAACAAATGCCTACTAATATCAAACGGAATATTTATATATTATTACTTTCATTCAAGTAATTGCAGGTCACACGGAAACATTGTGTTCCGGATGTGATCACGTATCAACGGATCAAGATAAAACGAGCAACCATTATCTGAGGGGATAAATGGTATGTGAATCCACACATCTGAGGGGATGAATGGATGCGCACAAGAGGCAAAAAGGATGAAGGTTCGGCTTGAGATCATCGCAGAAGATGGTGCAGAAAGCACGAGTGTAGAATTTGGCGGGAAACACTGGAAACGGTGTATACTCGCTTTCATAGACTCGCTAGAGGACGAGAACCAAATAGATTCCGAACCTTCGTCCATTCACTCATCTAATACTGGTCCTGTTCCAACAGCTCAACAGCCAGTGCCAAACCAGGCACCAGTTCAGCAGCCACAGGGACAGATGCCCATGCAACAGCAGGTACCACCACAGTTCTACCAGCAGTTGCAGGGACAACAACCAGTTTACCAACCAAATAATTATTATCTACCTCCTATGGCGGCACCTTATTATTACAACGGACAGCCGGTTCAGCAAAACTCCTCTATTGCCCAACCACCACCACTCCACAAGCAACAAGCTCAACCGGCCGTGCCCGATATGAATGCTGCCAGGGAGCAGGATGTGCACAGGAATCAGGTCCGTGCACGTCCGTCCTCTTTAAGGGACAGGATCAATGATTCTTCACTTACTATTAATGAGAGGCTTGAACTTTTCTTAAAGTACGAATATCCAAGAGTCTGGTTCTCTTCACAGGATGTCCAGCAGCAGTACGAAAGGATATACGGTCCAATAAAACAGAGTACCGTGTCCACGTATCTTTCAAGGATGTTCAGGAAGAAGCTGCTGGAGCGCCGTGGAAACAGGACTCAGCGTGAGTACAGGTATGTCGGTGACGAAGTGGAAACATCATATCCCGAAACCGGTGTAAATGTTCCGCCACAGTTCCATCACAGGGTATAAATCCCGCAAATCCTTTTTCTTATACTATGAGCTCTTCTCAAAAAGCCATACAGGCTGGCATTCTATTGATCTTTCTGGGATTTGTGCTTGTGTTTTTAGGTACGATCCTGTCAGCAGGGGATTCGGGAGGCAACTTCGGAGGAGTGCTGCTCATCGGGCCTATCCCTATAGCTTTTGGCTCGTCACCTGAGATCACATCTACCATGTTGTGGGCAGGTGTGATAATAGCACTAATTTACCTGTTCACAAGGAGGATGTTTTAGTGTCATCACTACTCATTTACGCTGGCTTGTTATTGATTATGCTGGGTTTTCTTTTACTAATATCCGGTAGCCTGGGATCGATGTTCAAAAACAGTGGTGAACAGGAAAATCAGGAGGCTGATGTGAAGGGAGGCGGGATTATTATGATAGGTCCTATCCCGATAGTGTTTGGCTCTGATAAAAGCAGTGTGCAGACTCTGCTGATACTGGCGATAGTCCTTATGGTGATGTACTTTATTGTATTCAGATGAGTTTTTGTGGTTAAGCTGTGATCCTGTTAAGTTGTTTTTAGTTATTCACAAATCTGTAATGCGCATGAGTAGCCACTGTGAATATGTTTATAGGCTTTCAGTTCAATATCACTACTGATGCGTCCGTTCAAACTTGTATCCGACTATGAGCCAAGAGGTGATCAGCCAAAGGCCATAGCACAGCTCTCAGAGGGATATCTGGATAATAAAAAACATCAGACATTGCTGGGTGTAACAGGTTCAGGTAAGACCTTCACAGTTGCAAATGTGATCCAGAATATACAGAAACCAACACTTGTGATCGCACATAACAAGACCCTTGCAGCACAGCTTTTCTCCGAGTTCCGGGATTTCTTTCCGGATAATGCGGTGGAGTATTTTGTAAGTTACTATGATTATTATCAGCCCGAGGCTTACCTTCCCACCACGGATACCTATATCGAAAAGGATTCCTCTATCAATGAAGAGATAGACAGGCTGCGTCTTTCTGCTACGAGGTCCCTGCTTGAGCGCAAAGATGTGATTGTTGTATCCAGTGTATCCTGCATCTATAACCTGGGTTCGCCTGAGGAGTGGCGTAAGATGTCGGTTATCCTGACTGTGGGCGAGGAAATAGAAAAAAGAAAGCTCTTCGAGGACCTCATCAACATTCAGTATGAACGCAACGATATAGAGTTCAGTCAGGGAAAGTTTCGTTCAAGGGGCGATACCATCGAGGTCTATCCAGCCCAGGAGTTGCAGGGAGTAAGGATAGAGTTGTTCGGTGATGAAATTGACAGGATTGCATATTTTGAACCAGTTTCCGGAAAAATCATTCATGAACTTGCTCCTGGCGAGAGCACCATGATATATCCTGCAAAGCATTTCGTTATGCCGGAAGAGTATATCGAAGGGGCGCTCAGGTCGATAGAGGCCGAGCTTGGGGACCAGCTGGATAATCTGAAATCGCAGAACAAACTCCTTGAGGCTCAGAGACTTGAGCAGCGTACACGATTCGATATAGAGATGATCAGAGAACTCGGTTACTGCAGTGGCATCGAGAATTATTCACGACATTTCGACGGACGCAAACCGGGAGAACCACCATCTTCCCTGCTGAACTTCTTCCCGGAAGACTATCTTGTTGTTATAGATGAATCCCATGTGACAATACCACAGATACGGGGTATGCATAATGGTGACCATGCAAGGAAGGATTCGCTCATATCCTATGGTTTCCGCCTGCCTTCAGCATACGATAACCGTCCTCTGCGCTACGACGAGTTTGAAAGGCAGCTGAACAATGTACTCTATGTGTCGGCCACACCTGCGGAACACGAACTGAAGAAGAGTAAGGCTGTCGTGGAGCAGATCATCCGTCCCACAGGTCTTGTTGATCCGGAGGTGACCGTGAGACCCATTGAGAATCAGGTAGATGACCTGATAGGTGAGGTCAGGAAGGTTACTGCTGAAGGTTTCCGCACACTTGTGACAACCCTTACAAAGAAGATGGCTGAGGACCTGACGGACTATCTTGTGGAACTTGGCATCAGGGTACGCTATATGCACTCTGACATAGACACGCTTGAGCGTGCGGAGATCGTCAGGGATCTGCGAAAGGGTGAGTTCGATGTACTTGTGGGAATCAACCTGCTGAGGGAAGGTCTGGACATACCTGAAGTTGCCTTTGTTGCGATACTTGATGCTGATAAGGAGGGTTTCCTGCGTTCGGAACGCTCATTGATCCAGACCATCGGACGTGCTTCCAGGAATTCCGAGGGTCGTGTGATTCTTTACGCGGACAATATGACAGGTTCAATGGAGCGTGCCATACAGGAGACCAACAGGCGTCGTGAACTCCAGATGGAGTTCAACCGTGAGCATAACATTACTCCCATGACCATCCAGAAGGCATTGCAGAAGGAGCTTGTAGAGCCAAAGGAGTATGAGGAAGTCTCAGAGGTCATGGCGATAGCAGAGGA
Source organism: Methanolobus zinderi (assembly GCF_013388255.1). NCBI lineage: Archaea > Methanobacteriati > Methanobacteriota > Methanomicrobia > Methanosarcinales > Methanosarcinaceae > Methanolobus > Methanolobus zinderi. The sequence goes on along the minus strand of NZ_CP058215.1, from coordinate 2,097,354 downwards.
CCTTTCCAGTACGGAACTTTCGGATATGGTGATCGACCTTGAGGCAGAAATGCACCTTGCGGCCAAGAATCTGGAATTCGAGAGGGCTGCTGAGCTCAGGGACCGGATAAAAGAACTGCGAGAGAACTATGCGGTGTGATCTTCATCTTATTTGCCTGCCCTGCTGCGCCTTCTGAGTGTTTTCATTGTTCCGGCACCGGACTCTGCATCCCTGATGCCTTTTCCGGTGTGGTGAAGGAAAACATCGTCAAGGGTTGGCTTGTGCAGGCTCACTGACCGGATATCCAGGTCAAGCTGTGATGTGATCTTTAATACTTCGGGTATAGTGCGCTCACCGTCCGCGGTTGTTATCTTAACAATGTTGTCAGATGCGGATACGCTGCCGGACGATGGGTTTGCTTTGTAGTGTTCGGTTAACTTTCCGGCGCCTTCTGTTGTTGCAAGCTCGAGTGTGAGTATATCCCCGCCGAGCGCAGATTTTAATTCCTGCGGAGTTCCCCTGGCGATAATCTTTCCATGGTCGATAATGGCCAGACGTTTGCAGAGCCTGTCGGCCTCTTCCATGTAATGGGTCGTGAGTATGATGGTGATGCTCTTTTCCCGGTTGAGATCTTTTATGTAGTCCCAGATATGGTTCCTTGTCTGGGGATCGAGTCCGAGCGTGGGCTCGTCCATGAAAAGGACGTTGGGATGGTGCATCAGTCCCCTGGCGATCTCAAGCCTGCGCATCATTCCGCCGGAGTATTTCTGTACTATCTCGTCTTCCCATTGCGAGAGCTCCACCAGTTCCAGCACTTCACTGATTCTCTGGTGGCGCAGTTTCTTTGGCAATCCGTACAGCCGTCCGTGAAGGTCCAGATTCTCCCTTCCGGTGAGTTTCTGGTCAAGGGTGGTATCCTGGAAAACAACGCCAATGGACTTGCGTACCTTTGTGGAATCAGACCTGATGTCATAACCCCAGACCGAGGCATTTCCCGAGCTGGGTCGTATCATGGTGGAGAGCATGCCGATAAGTGTGGACTTACCCGCACCGTTGGGACCGAGAAGTCCGAATAACTCTCCCTTCTCAACAGTGATATCTACATTGTCAACAGCAGTCAGCCCGTCATATTTCTTTGTTATCTTTTCCGTGTGGATTGCAGCGTCGGCCAAATTTACCCTCTGTACTTGTTCGTAAGCTTTGATACGTCCGATACAAAATATAGTTATTTGCCTTACCGGCACCGGGCGAAAACGTTATATCCGAAAAAACGCTTGTATGAGTTACAATCTTGCGCTGATGGTCTAGTGGCTATGACTGAGGCCTTCCAAGCCTTAAACCCGGGTTCGAATCCCGGTCGGCGCATCTATTCTTTTCTTATTCTGTGAATTATTAACTGATTAGTAACTGTTTTTTGAATTTTTAATTATATTTGTTATATACACACACCTTGTAGCTGAACTTTGAAGCTATCGTGTTTCTTGATCAGGATTCCTTTTTTACAAGGCGTTGACATGTTGGCGTGAATTGCCTTTGAGACTAATTTGACAATTCCTGTTTCTTTATTTAGGGAAAATATGATGAGAAGGATATTATTACCAATTATAAGTAGTTATAAGCTATAAATATCAGTAATAATTACATATAACTACTCTTAATACATTATATATTTCAAGACTCAGGAGAATCAGAACATGAGCCAGACAACAACTATACCAACCACCAAGGCGGTGAGGGACAGGCTGAAAAGCTATGGTCAAAAGGGGGAAACCTATAGCGATATTCTTGAGCGTCTGATGGATATGGCCGATAAAGACGAATTTATGGACCGTATGTACAGGCGTCTGGAAGAGAAGGATCAATTTGTCTCACTGGATGAAATCTGAAAGTGAGCAACATGAAATATCAGGTAAGTATACATCCCCATGTAAGGAAACTCCTGACTGCTCTGGATCTTGAAACAAAGAACAGGCTCGTAGAAGGGCTTCGGAAATTAGAGTATGATCCCTTTGCTAACGATATTAAAAAGCTGAAGGGAACCAGAGGCCGACAGGATCTTTATAGATTACGCATAGGTGATTACCGGGCAATTTTTGCAATTGAGGATGACATGATTTACGTACTTGAAATAATTACTCGTGGACATGGATATAAGTGGCTGTGATTCTATCATTTTTATCTGCTGGGAACTAACAGCGGACACTATATTGTGATGCTTCCGGAATATTATCAAAGGTGTTTATTTCCTGTGTGGCTTCATCATCATCCATCACCACACATAACTACAACTCAACTTGAAGTTTAAACAATTTTTTAATATGTGCAGCACATTCTATCAATTGCAGTAACTGCCACACAATTGGCGGTAAACAGATCACCGTAAAGGAAGAATGTGAAAATGTCACAGGAAAATAAAAACGATAAAACCTATTTAGCCATAATTGCACTATCAATTGTACTGGTGGTGATGTCGCTGACGATATACGCCATCGCGCAGGGTGGCTCAGAACAGAATTCGGCAGACACTATCACCATGAACGGGTATGCCGAACAGAAGGTCGTACCTGACACCGCCAGTTTAAGTATTGGTGTTGTGATCGAATCCGAAACAGCAAAGGAAGCAACCGACAAGAATGCAGCCATCATGAGCGCTGTCATGGAAGAGCTCAAGTCCATAGGTCTGGAGGACAGGGAGATACGGACATCATCTGTTTCCGTCTATCCGGTCTACAACTATGAAGGGGAAAGGAGGATCACAGGCTACTCCGCATCCAACAGCGTGCAGGTCACAACCACAGACCTTGACAGCCTGAGTGAGATAATCGACAGGTCAACGGCTGCAGGTGCCAATCAGATCGGAAGCATTTCCTTCTCAGCATCCGATGACATGCAGGAAGAGCTTCGTGAAGATCTCATGAACGAAGCCATAGCCGATGCCTCATCAAAGGCCGGTGAACTTGCCGACAGCCTGGGTGTTGAGATCACAGGCGTGCAGACAGCATCCGTAAACGAGGGTGGTAACTCTCCGGTCTACTATGCGGCTGACAGAGAAGCAGTACCAATGGAAGACGGGGCAGCTTCCACACCAATCGAGCCGGGAGAGTCCACAGTCTCAATGTCAGTACAGGTTACATACTACATCGGATAACAGGCCGGGACATAATAGATTTAAAACAGAAAATTCAGGGGTTGCAGGATGAGAGGTACATGACTGCAACCCCATCTTATTTTTTAAACGTTTCCTGCCAGAAAGAACCTTAAACATTAAATTACTAATTAATCATAAGTGAGCAACTGGGAATTAATAGTACCCTATTTAGAGCATTTATCCTATGCCGGGATATTTATCACCCTTGCCTTCCTGGGGTCTTTCATACCACTACCTGAAGAAGTTCTTCTTCTGGTCGTAGGGTACATTGCCAGTCTGGGTTATGGAGAGATCTGGCTCGTTATTGCTGTCAGCCTGATCGCCGGTATTTTTGGTGATCTGTTATTATACTTTCTCAGCAGGCGTGGCAATAGATTGCTCTCACATTTCGACCGCATTAATGATAAAAAAAAGATTGCCCGCTATGAAACTTTAATGCAGGACCACGGTGGTAAAACCATTTTTTCACTGCGCTTGATCGTTGGTCTTCGTATTTTTGGTCCAATCGTTGCAGGATCTACAAATGTTCCCTGGCAAAAATTTGCGTTTTATGACCTGCTGGCCCTGGCTGTCTATTTCCCTACTTTGATATTAGTCGGTTACCATTTTCACAATAGTCTTCAGGAGATGATATCCGATGTCGGTATTCTCAGTCACCTTATATTCTTTGCTGTAGTGGGCCTGGTCGGGATTACCATAAGTGTCTATTCTAGGAGACTTTTCCACAACAGGTAGCTGTGCTTTGTTTTCAGAATCCCGGAATTGTTTTTGAAGCTCTCGACTATTGCCCGCTCTTCATGTGTACTACATAGGACAATTGGTGTACCATTATTTTCTGGTATGCAATAAAAAAGCAAAATATATTCATTATTCAATTATTATTTCGAGCACAGCTGAAATTTTAATGGTATTGAAACATTCTTCGTCAAAAAAAGATAGTAACATTGATCAGATTATAATCCGTTCTGGTTATATGTGAAAACAACTAATTAGTGGTTGCAGGCATTGGGAAGCTTGCAAACTCTGTGGAGTGGAGTTAAAGGGAGATATTGGGGAATATCTCAGACACGAAGGAAAGAGATGCTTTTAATGGGTAATCAGGCAGCTTTCCTTCTTTCTCAACCGGAAGTGGGTTGAGGAGTGGGGGTTTAAGAGATGTGGGGACATCTCGGATCAACAAGGAAAGAGGCACCTTAAAGCGTGGTGGTTTATCAGGTGCCTCATCCTACCTTTTCTTTTGTCCAAAAAGGAGTTTTTCTTATAAAACATTCTCGTATATCAATAATTTTTCAGAGCAATATTATTTTCATGAAAGTCCTGTAACCGGCTTTGCATCCTGCATATAGTGATAAAATCATAATAAACAGTAAAAATAAGAACGTTTAATGCCTTTTTTTGACTGCTATTTTCTTCTTTAGATTGCTGAACGCAATAAGTTTGCGTTTCTTGCTCTTATCTCTGGGTTTACTGCTGAACTCCGATTCAAGCATCCTGCATATTGCTGCGGGTCCGTCAAGTTCCTCAGCCAGCTTCTTCATTCGCATGGCTTTGTCTTTGTACTTTTTATTTCCCAGAACTTCCTTGATGCCTTCCAGTATCTCTTCAGGTGGTGTTGAGTATCCGAGTTTCCTGCCAAGTCCGTCCTCATCAAGGGCGGATGAGTTGTTCTGCTGCTCGGTGTGGTTCATATCCGGGAAGGATATCATGGGTACTCCGAAACTGAAAGCCTCCATCATGGTGCTGTGCCCTCCCGGAGCGATGACAATGTCTGATGATCTCAGATAGGGAAACTGGTCGTCAATGAATTCAAGTACTTTCACATTGGAGGGCAGTGATTCGAATATATTCGGATTCACATTCGGTCCTGAAAGCAGTGTGTAATTGATCTCCTCATCCATCTCGGCAGCCTGGATAACTTTTCTGAAAATAGGCTCACGATAGCCAAAACCACCAAGTGTGGAAAGGATATGGGGTTTTTTGAGTTCCAGCTCCTTTACCTCTTCAAACTTTTTGCCTATGAGTGGTCCGCTGTAGAACACCTTTTCCAGTATTTCTTCTTTAAAATCTAGATTTTTCCGGCAGATGGTATGTGGCATTGGAAAATCGGGGATGATGATCCCGTCTATCATCCTGAATACACCGCTGTAGAACTTTTTCACAAATTCTCCTACTATTCTGCTTGATATGCCCTTTTGCATGAAGAACTGCTCCATGCTTGACTGGTTGATGATAAGATAGGTGGGAATGCTTCTGGCTTTTGAGCCCATGACACCGATGTAATAGCTGTCCGAAATCACAACGTCGGGGCGTATTCTTTTGAGAAGCCTTGAGATCCTGATTATGCTGAGGAATTGTCCTCTTTTAAAAGTGGCGAGTATGGACCTCTTGAGGTTCAGCTTGCCTGCTTTTCCTACAAGTGTGACCTCCGAGGGTATATTGTGGACCGCATATCCTTTGCGCTTTATCAGCTCTGCCGAATATCCGTAGGCTCCGAAATGAACCTCATGTCCGGTGGATTCCATCTCTCTTGCCAGGGAAATACACCTGCTCGTGTGTCCGAGTCCCTCTCCGCAGACAAATATCATAACTTTCATTGATAACACCTTTTTTCCGTATTGCAGGATACTTCACGGGAACGATAATGATCTTTCTTTATTATTAAATTGTTTGAAACGTCTGTATTCATCCGGTATTAAGCCGGGTACTCAAATCAGCGGTATTTTCAATACCATCAAATTATTATAAAAACCGATAGTCTATAACATGCTTCAATTTACCCTACAAATAAAATTGTGAAGGTTACGGATGAATCAGTTCACAAAACTATTGACGATAACCCTGGGAATAAGCTTTATTTCGGTTTTCCTTATCTTTGTATTTGTCTGGGACCGGCAGACTCTGGATCTGATTCTTGGCATGCGAATGGAATTTATCTTTGGTGCTCTGCTGCTTCATTTACTATCTTTCGTCGTATGGGGACTGCGCACCACCTCCATGTCAAAGGCCATAGGATATAATGTAAAGTTCCTTGATGCCATAGAGATAGTTACCTCAAGTGTCTTTCTTGCATCCATAACCCCTTCCTCGGCAGGCGGGGAGCCGTTGAGGGTTCACCTTCTCAGCAAAAGGTACATGCCTGTGGGAAAAGCCACTGCTGTGGTGGTGACCGAACGCCTGCTGGATGCAATTGTGATACTGATCGCCTCTCCTATAGCGGTATATTTCCTGCGTGGCAGGATAAACGATCCCAGACTTGATATTCTGCTGCTTGCAGGTGTGGGGATCATGTTTGCTGTAATTTTCCTGCTGGGCTATTCGGTAAAAAGACCGGGTAAGCTGGCAAACTTCATTCATATTTCGGCAGGTGCCTTCTCCAGATTTACCGGAAAAAGAGCTTTCATAAGGAATCTGCCTCACAGGATCGAAAAGGAGATCGGACACTTCAGCCAGTGCAGTCATGATTTCATAAATGAAGGGCGCAGGGGTCTATTCTTTGGAATGCTTTTTACGATCATATTCTGGGTACTGGAATTCTCCCTCATTCCCGCACTTTTGCTGGGTCTGGGCTCGGAGCCCTTTTTCCTGTATGCTTTTGCAACTCAGGTATTATTGTTCATTCTGCTCATAGTTCCCGCAACTCCCGGTTCAAGCGGTATTGCGGAATTCGGTGCCACAACCCTGTTCTCCACGTTCGTACCTGCCTATATGCTCGGCGTACTCGTGATCATCTGGAGGGCCTTTACTTTCTACATAAATCTGCTCATAGGTGGTCTTGTAAGTTTCAAGATACTTCATGACAGCGATCTCATGGGAGAGATACTGAATAAAAAGCCGGACTGAATATTAAAACAGATTCCCATCTGGAGTGGTCTGTGGCAGTGCATTGAACATTTTGCCTATCCTTGAGACCTGCGGCTGCTTGGACAGCATATAGAGAAATACCGGCAGCCCGGATCTGGATACCAGTTGCATGATGTTCATCGTGGTATTGTTGAACGTGTGATGGTTGCTGAGGCCGTATTTGTCGAAAAGGTTCACCAGCCTGTCTATTCTTCCAACCCCTGTGGTAAAGCCCATCTCTTCACGTATCTGTTTTTCCATACTGAATACAAGTTCTATCCATGCACTGGTTTCCCTGGTCAGGTGCTTCCATATCGGCTCATCCACTACCATCAAGTAGCGGCCTTTGCATATGTTTGTGAAATAATCATGGAAATCATCTCCCTGCGCGATGGTATAGACTTTTCCGATACTGCCTGTATGGCTGTCTGTTGTGACTGCCATTCCTTTTCCATACCGGCGGGCCAGGTCCATTGAAAAGAGATTCTTTTGCCTGAGGTCCTGCATGTTGTATTCTATCACCGGGAAATGTCTGGCAAGTTCGAAAATTGCGTCGATGTTAGGCTTGTCGCCCATCTGGAACCAGAAAGGATGGTTGTACATGTAAGGAAGCCCGTTATCCCTGAAATATTCGATAACACTGTAGATATTACCTTCCTTTTCCGCCAGACTGTTAAACTCCCTGTATTGTTGCCTGTCAAATCCGAAAACATTGATATGAACGGTGTGGCCAACATTATTGGTATCTTTAATGGATAGCTCAACACCGGTTGTAAGGTCATCTCTTTTCCATCCCAGCAGGTCATATGCTTTGACAGTATCATGGTCTGTGAATGTTACAAAATCGAGATCCCTTTTCTTCGCTTTTGTAAGCAGATTCTCAGGATGCATGGATCTAGAAGGTGGTACGTCATAGGAGCAACAGCTGTGTACGTGCAGATCTGCCCTGCTCCATCCATTCTCTAAATATTCGGCCGCACCGTCAGAAGAAATGATCTTCTGCTCATCGATATCTGATCTCCGGAACAAACTTATCACGTACCTGGTTGTTTTTAGTAAGATGAACTTTATATGGATATATAAAAAAAGTACCGAATAAATACTTTTTCTATATAAAATATAGCTAACACTGAGATATATAAATAATAAAGAGAAATATATTATCTAGTATTTGTATGTGTTAATCTGCGGGTACGAATGCATGATTATCAAAAACAACTGGCGGTAATTTCAATGAATGTTCTTCTTTTTACCTGTGGTGAAGGTCTTGGCCATACCGGCAGGAGTATTGCCCTGGGAAGGGAACTCCTGTCTGCAGGTCACACTGTGCATTTCGGAGCCTACGGCTACTCAAAGGAACTGATGGAAAAATCTGGATATACTGTTCGTGAGATTCCGCAGGAGCTAAAACTTGTGGGAAGGGAGGGTTCCCTGAATCTGGAAGCTTCCATTAAGCACACTGCCAGGAGTATATCTCCGGAAAATATTCTCTCGGTGCTGAGGCTTGTAAAAGACACGGATCCCGATGTAGTCGTATCCGACGGTTACTATCTTGGTGTACTTGCTGCCGGATTCAGGAAAATAAGTACCTATATGATCGTTAACCAGTCCAACATGGAGGAATTCTTCCGCGATAAAAGTCCCATGGTGGGATTGCTGGGGGGACTTGTCAGAAGTTTCTATCATTTTATCTACCACAGGATCGATGGCATCATAATCCCTGATTTTCCCGAGCCTTATACCGTGTGCTCCCGCAACCTCGCATTCCCGGAAGATGTGCAACATAAGCTAAACTTCAGTGGTCCTCTGGTCAGGAAAAGATCCAGTGAGGTGGAAACGCCTGATCTGAAAAAACCACATGTTCTGTGCACCATCGGAGGTTTTGGCTACAGGAGAGAAATATTCGATAAGATCCTGGATGCTGCACGGATGGACTCCAAAATAAACTATACGCTAATAGCGGGTCCGAGTCTTGATATCAATGTACTGGAGAATGTCCCGGAAAATTCCAGAATCTACAGTTTTATAGCAGACCCATTTCCCTTTTATAAGGCAAGCTATCTTGTGATATCCGCAGGAGGACACGGTACACTCATGGAAACACTGAGCTTTGGACTGCCGCTTTTCTCTTTCCCGGACCGGGGTCACAACGAACAGGAGAACAATGCCACAACGGTAGAGGAGAGGGGTTATGGAAGAAGACTTGATTATTCCGTTTCCGGTGAGGAGCTACTCTCAATGATCAGAGAAGTGGTCTTTGAAGGAAAGTTCCGGGAAAATACCATCAGACTGAGGGAGCAGGCCGAATCTTTCTACGGACCTGCATCTGTCAGAAAATTACTGGAAGATATATCTAGTAAAAATGCTAAAGACCGAGCTTAGCATATTATTTTTTCTGTAGCCTGTATCTTCCTGAGATATTCAATGAGTTCTGCATGGTCCCTTAACACAACATCGGCATGTTTAAGGTCGTTTTTGTCCACGTAGGTCGGCAGACCAATACAGAAAAGGCCTGCAGCCTTTGCAGCTTGAACTCCGAGTGGTGCATTTTCTACAACAATACAGTTTTCCCTGCAGACTCCCAGCTCATCAACAGCTTTATTATAAGGATCTGGCTGTGGTTTTCCGTGGCTGACATCATTGCCACTGACCATTACGTCGAAAATATCCGGAAAGAATTTTCCTGTCATCGTTTCAAGGGCATTTTTGTCAGAACCCGACACCACTGCAAGTTTAAGCTTATCTTTGAGTTCCCTCAGGTATTCGCTAATACCATCGAAGGATCTGACTTCATCGACATTAAATAATTCATGTTTGCGTACCGGAACCGATCTGAATATATCATTGTCGGAGGTAATTCCTGCATTCTTTAGTACCATTTCGATAATACCTCTGTCATTTGCACCCTCCATCCAGTAGATATCCTTCTCGTTAATTCCTATCCCTGCCTCTTCAAAGGCTATTTTCCAGGCTTTTGCATGCAGATGCATGGAATCTACCAGCACGCCATCGCAGTCAAAGATCAGAGCTTCGATCATGCTTATTGAAATGAAAGTCCTATATATAAAACTTATTAAAATATAATTAATACCAGGACTATATATTATAGCATTTTTTTAAATAGTATATTTTTGTCTAAAAACCTTTAAGTTTCAGGAGTAATCTATCTTTATGGAGAAAGAGGGAGTTATTTTCGCTATATTGAGTGTTGCGATCGTTCTGGTCGTAATATGGTTTATCATGGGGGTGATGATGTCGATGAGCGCGGAAAAAATAAAATATTCTCTATTGGATGAACTGGATGAAGGTGTTGAGATAAGGCAGTACGAAAACCTTATACTGATCTCTACAACTGCGGATGATACGAATTCCGCTTTTTCGACACTTGCGCGGTACATATCCGGAAATAACAGGGCTAATACAAAAATTGAGATGACCGCACCTGTGATCTCACACAGGGAGACAGGCGGAGTGAATATGTCCTTCATTCTTCCGCATGAATATGATTTAAGTAACGCTCCGGAACCCGGGGAAAATAACGTCAAAATTACAGAACTCACCACCCGGAAACTTGCAACCATTGCCTTTTCGGGTTATGTAAGTGATTCAAGTTACGAGAAACACAGGATGCAGCTTGAGAAGGTACTCAAAAGCAATGGTATTGTTACAAAAGGAGAATACTTTCTGATGAGATACAATCCTCCCTGGATACCTCCCACGATGATGCGAAATGACATTGCAGTGGAGGTGGAGTAATGCCGAAGTTCAGAAGGTCACTTTTTATTTTCAGGAGGGACCTGCGTATTGAGGACAACACCGGCCTGAGGGAAGCTATGGAATCCTCGGATGAAGTTTTACCATGCTTTATATTTGATCCAAGGCTTGCCGACCCCGAAAGGGAGTATTTTAATGCAAATGCATTTCAGTTTCTGGTCGAATCTCTGGAAGACCTCAGTCAGGATTTTGAATCAAAAAGCGGGCGATTATATCTTTTTTCAGGACTTCCTGAGGATATTATCGGCGTACTTGACGATAAGATCGGCATAGATGCTGTTTTTCTTAACCGGGATTATACGCCTTTTAGCAGGAAGAGGGATGAATCGATCAAGCAAAAATGCGAAAATTCCAATATTATGCTGCTGGAGTATCATGATGCTCTTCTCACTGAGCCCGGTACTGTTCTAACGCAAAAGGGTAAACCTTATTCTGTTTTTTCTCAGTTCTATCGAACTGCTTCTGAAAGAAAGGTCCCTGTTCCTTCAACGATCCAGGATTCGGACTTCTTTACCAACGATATTAATCTCGATCAACCTGATGACCCACGTAAATTATTACCTTCATACAATGAGCAACTATTTGCCACCGGTGGAAGGGAAAACGCCCTGAAGATCCTGGAAGATGTTTCGCAATTCGAGAATTACGATGAACTGAGGGATTATCCCTCGATCAGCGGAACCACAGGACTTTCCGCACACAACAAACTGGGAACGATTTCCATAAGGGAGTTTTACCATTCCCTGAAGGAAGAACTGGGAGCAGGTCACACTCTGGTCAGGGAACTTTACTGGCGTGACTTTTTCACTCACATAGCATATCACTATCCGCATGTGTTCAAATCTGCTTTCAGGGAGAAGTTCGAGAAGATATCCTGGGACTACGACCAGCCTGGTTTTGGAGCATGGTGCTCGGGCAACACCGGCTTTCCGATCGTGGATGCGGGCATGAGGGAGCTCAATGAAACGGGCTATATGCACAATCGGGTAAGGATGATCACCGCATCGTTTCTGGTAAAGGACCTGCATCTTGACTGGCGCTGGGGTGAGAGATACTTTGCCAGCAAGCTTGTGGATTACGATCCGTGTGTGAATAACGGTAACTGGCAATGGGCAGCTTCCACTGGGGCGGACTCACAGCCCTTTTTCCGGATATTCAATCCATGGCTGCAACAGAGAAAATACGATCCCGAATGTAAATATATCAAAAAATGGGTTCAGGAACTTTCAGAATTCAAGCCTAAGGCCATTCACGCACTTGAGAAGGCTGAACTGCCTGAGGATGCGGCATATCGTAGGCCCATGGTGGATCACAGTGTTGAGAGGGCAAGGTCCCTTGTAGTATTCCGCTCAGTCTGATTAATTTAAAATTATCATTTTTTCCAGTAGGTTCTCGTACCGTTGCTGGTAAGGTATGAACCAGTGGGTACCTGTGTTAATATTAATATGAATGTCAGTAAGTCCACTGAGGATGCCATGGAGTTAAGCAGGATGAGTATTTTTAATGGTTGTGACAATATACCCAGAACTCCAAGAACAAGCGGAATTATTACTGATATGATTAAAAAGGGTGCTATAGTGATCATAAGATACCTTGATCTTTGAATCTCTTCTTCTGAGTAAACAAAACCTCCCAGGGGAGTAATGCCGGCGTATGTTTTTTTAGATGAGACAAAGTCAGGAACTAAAATCAGGTGCAGCAGTTCGTGGAATATCAGAAGTATCAGAAATCCTACAATAATCCGCAGGTCAATGTTTATCTGGAAGCCATCCTGAACTATGCCAAAATCTGCCAGTGTAACGGGCTGCTGTACAACAGCGAAAATCGCGATAGTTAACATTAAATTCAGGATCATCAGGGGTAGTGAAGCAACTATAGCGCTAAAAATATCTCCGGGTTCCTTAAGCTGAACCCAGTTATTCTCTTTCAGAGAATCATGTCTCTGAGAGTTCACCAGGGGTATTTTCCTGCTTAATCTTATTTTATTACCTTCATTTTTTGCAGCACAATCTTTTGCAATATTGTATCATACTATTTACAGGACAGTATAAGATGGCTTATTCTTTGAAAAGCTATCAACTTTCAAGATAGAATATGTTTATCTTTTCCTTTTTGACTAAATTATCTGTGTCTCTTTTTAAAGGGAGTGGTAACACTTATCAGTTATCAATAAGAATGCCATGTTGGGTTCGGTAAATGTCATCATCAAAATCCATGGGTCTGTGGTCAGCAACTTCCATTGGTGTAGGAGCAATGGTTGGTGCCGGAATATTTTCGATCTTCGGCGTTGCGACACAGATTGCCGGTAATGCTGTGTACATTTCCTTTTTGATTGCAGGCTCTGTTGCTCTCCTGAGTACTTATTCCTTTGCAAAACTTGGTGTTACTTATCCGTCTGCAGGAGGACCGGTGGAGTTTCTTATAAAGGGTTTTGGTGACACGGTATTAACCGGAGGATTGAACATTCTTCTGTGGACTGCCTATGTGTTCGGACTGGCACTTTATGCCAAAGGTTTTTCATCCTATGCAGTAACTTTTCTGCCTGCTGGCTCATCCCAGATATGGATCAATATATTAGCTACATTGATAATAGTCCTCTTTACAGCTGTCAATTTTCTGGGTTCCAAAGCCGTAGGAAAATCCGAGTTATTCATTGTTTCCATTAAGGTAGGAGTGTTGCTGATCTTCGCCACGGCGGGGCTTATCTTTGTCAGCCCGTCAAATCTGTCTGTGGGTTCTTTTCCCGCCACCTCTCATATTTTCTACGGAGCAGGGATAGTCTTTCTTGCATACCAGGGTTTCAGTCTGATAACAAATGCTGCTGAAGACATGGAAGATCCCAAAAAAACACTTCCAAAGGCCCTTTATCTGAGCGTACTGATAGTGATCTGTATCTATGTGCTTGTAAGCCTGACCGTGGTTGGAAATCTCTCTATTTCACAGATCTCTACAGCTAAGGATTATGCGCTCGCTGCAGCTGCAAAACCTTTCCTGGGGTCGGCAGGATTCAAGATAATGGCAATTGCTGCATTGTTCTCGACTTCCTCAGCCATCAATGCGTCTTTATACAGCGGAGCTAATGTGAGCTATCTTATAGCCAAAAAAGGTGAACTTCCTGTGGTATTTGAAAGAACTATCTGGAAGAGAAGTACCGAAGGTCTTTTCATTACAGCAGTTCTGGTTATACTATGCACTAATTTCCTTCAAGTGGAGGGTCTGGGGATGATTGCCAGTGCTGCTTTGCTTATAATTTATGTGGCCGTTAATATCGCACATCTGCGCCTGTATCGGGAAACTGGCGCAAGGCCGTTTCTTATATGGGCCTCTCTTTTGAGCAGTGTTGTTTTCCTTGTGGTCCTTGTATATTACCAGCTGGGAAAATCGGCAATGACTTTAATCTTACTCGCAGCCATAATTATTCTTTGTTTTGTTACAGAGTGGGTATATAGAAGCTACTCGGGAAGACCCCTGAAGAAAAGGAGGGTATAGCTGTCTCTTTAGCATAATATCAGTGGAGTGATGATTTGTGACATCTGCCAGTGGTCAATCCCGTTCCGGGGGAAGAATTGGGTACCTATCTTCGGTTTCAATAGGTATCGGTGGAATGGTCGGGGGAGGAATATTCGCAGTCCTTGGTATTGCAGTCCAGCTCAGCGGTAAAGCTACTCCGATTGCATTTTTTATGGCGGGAATGGTGGCACTGGTGACCTCTTATTCCTACGCAAAGCTGTCAGTAAAGTTCCCTTCAGAAGGTGGAACCGTGGAATTTCTGAACCAGGCATTCGGTGAGGGTATACTGACCGGTGGAATGAATGTCCTGCTGTGGCTGAGTTACGTTGTTATGTTATCCCTGTATGCCTATGCATTTGGAAGTTACGGATCTGTTTTCTTCCCGGCCTCGGCCCAGACCCTTATGAAACATGTACTCATAAGTGGTGTAGTGATTCTTCTTACTTCCCTGAATATAATCGGCTCCAGGGTTGTAGGCAAGGCTGAAGAATGGATAGTCGGTTTCAAACTTGCCATACTGATAACATTCATAGCCTTCGGTATAAGGGGTGTCGGTTCGCAACAATTATTCTCGCTTGCAGGATCCGGTCCTCTGCAGCTTCTGGCAGGGGGTATGATCATTTTCCTTGCATACGAAGGATTCGAGCTTATAGCAAACACGGCAAAGGACGTGGAAGATCCGGGGAAGACACTTCCACGTGCATATTATACTGCAGTTGTTTTTGTTATTATCCTGTATGTTCTGATAGCAATAGTGACCGTGGGCAATGTGTCAGTTGATACTATCGTGCAGGCAAAGGATTACGCACTGGCGGTTGCAGCGAAACCCTTCATGGGAAATATCGGTTTCAGTTTAATTGCGGTGGCGGCACTTCTGTCGACTGCCTCTGCGATCAATGCAACACTCTACGGAGCTTCCCGGGTAAGCTATATCATTGCCAAGGATGGTGAATTGCCTCCATCACTTGAGAAAAAGATATGGAACCGCCCGGTTGAAGGACTGCTTATAACCAGTATTTTCACTTTAATCATAGCGAATATATTCGATCTTTCAAGTATCTCCATAATGGGAAGCGCCGGCTTTTTACTGATATTTGCCGGTGTTAATGCTGCAAACCTGGTACTTTCCAGAAAGACTAACAGTTCAAGGGTTCTGTCTGCTACGGGAGTGTTTGTCTGTATCGTAGCTCTCATTGCGTTGATATGGCATACTGTTTCCGTATCCTTCAATTCCATATGGATATTGATCGTGATGGTTGTCTCATCCTTTGCGGTGGAAGCTGTTTACAGAAATATTACAGGCCGGGGAATAAAAAAGATACATAAGAATAACAGATAATTATAGTCCTTCATCTTCTTAAAGCTGGCCATAGCAGGCCACCTGACGATCTTTCTGGCACGCACCAGGGGTCCTTTCTGGTCTATCAAGCCTGCAGGAATCCTCTTCTGGTCTGCTGTGGTAACAAAGTTCCTTGCAACACTGGTTGCGGTGTATGGCTTCTACATAAATCCTATCGGCTGGAAATTAGCCGGATTCATATGGATCTATGCCCTTGTAGCCTTTGTGATCACCGATTTTCTGAAGGTCCGTTTCTACAGGGTACTGGACCACAGAGGTCTGATATTCCATCGATGACAGTCCCGCAGCGTTATTAATTTTTAATCATGAGGGTCTGCTGATTCTGGTAATGCTTTTATAGGATATGATTATATTTTACTGTGATACCATGAACAATTTACTGACTACTCCAACGACTAAAGTCGTTGGGTTCTATTGAACCCTTAAGAAGTCTCTACCTTGTACAAGGTTGAGCAATTGCTGATTCATCGTCGGAACTTGCAACCCAGTTACAGAACTGGTTGTAGTGGTTCCAACTTCACAGCCGTTAATTCCCGCGAGCCTCACGGTATCCTTGTATGCTTTAGATTTCCTGAGGATGTTGACCGCAGCGTTGATATCTCTGTTTAAAGAAGATTTACAATGCTCACACTCAAACACCCTATCTGCTAATTTTAGTTTTGTCTTCTTCTTCTTTCCACATACCGAACATATCTGAGAAGTATTCTTGGGATCAACCTTTTCAACTGTCTTTCCTTTCTCAGCAGCCTTGTACTCAGTATGCTGGACAATCCTTGACCATCCTGCATCATGGATAGACTTGGCTAGTCTTGAGTTTTTGACAAGGTTTTTAATTTTCAGGTTTTCGAATACTATCAGGTCGTACTTCCCAACAAGCATCTTGCTTAAACAATGTGAGAAATGGTTTCTTGCCTTTGCGATTTTTCTGTGAATCCTGTTCACTTTTTTCTTTTGCTTTCGGTAGTTCTGGGAACCATATTCCATTCTTGCAAGTTTTCTTTGTTCGATAGCTAACCTTTTCTCTGCTTCTCTGAACAACTCAGGTGGTTCGATGAACTCACCATCTGATGTTGCTATTAATGATTCAAGACCAAGATCGATACCTATCATGGTTACTGGTATAATTGGTCCAGGATTATCAGGAATTTCTACTGTTACAAAAGCAAACCATTTATTTCCTTCTTTTTTTATGGTACAGGTCTTTGGTCTGCCCTGAATAATATCATTATTGATATCGATCTTGATCAGATCATTTTTACTGGTTATCTTTGACAAAAACAGTTTGTTTCCAGTTAGTTTCCATCCATTTCCATATTGTTTATAGGTGAAACTATGGTAGCCTTCCTTTCCCTTGAATTTTGGATGTCCTCTGGGCAGGATACCATCATATTGAATGAATTTTGAGCTATTTTTAGATGGGATCGAATACGACAGCTTTCCCACAGGAACGTCTTCTCTCTTAACAAAAGTGCCTCGTTTTGGTTTACTTCCTTTAAGTCTACCGTTCTTGATATCATCTAGAAACTTGAAATATGCCTGTTGTACTCTTTCAAACACATTTAATCTTACTTGAGAATGTATATTATTAGTATATTCATAAAATTTGAGTTGTTTTTCGAGTAGTCTTGAATCCGGATATAGTCCATATACATCAAACAGTTCAACTCTGCTTGAAAGCAAATCGTTCCATAGTCTTCTGCAGGTTTCCATTGTTTCTTCCAACTTTGCTTCTTGTTCAGGAGTTGGATGAATAGAAAACCTGAGATTTCTACAGTTCTGATCTTCTTTTCGGACCATACATTCACCTAAAAACAACAACAATATATTGATTTCTTATTATTTTAATGTTACTTTGAGTGTTTGCTTTTTTCGATAGATGGAGTAGTTGAACGTTGTTACGATGAGTTAATCAAAAACCAGTGGGGTACGATTCATCCCAGGTCTGAAGAACCTGGGCTTTCTCTACCCCTACACCCCGTTAATCGTAAAATTCTTCATACTCGCAATGTTCGTCGTGTATATCTTCGGGCATTTCCTAGTCTGAAAGTGCACACTCTTTTTATCGATATTGTTATGCAGATGCGCAATCTTAATATGTGAACAATCCCAGTTAGCAGTGTTTATCATCCGTCTGTGCGGGGGTTGCCCAGCCTGGCCAAAGGCGCAGGGCTTAGGACCCTGTCTCGTAGGAGTTCGTGCGTTCGAATCGCACCTCCCGCACCAGTTTTCAAATTTTTATATCTAGAGCTTGCTTACCGGAGCAGCATCTTTGCGATAATGATCAAAGAGCTCCGTTGCCCATTCAAGAGCTTCGGGATTGGAGCATAGCATGTGCTTGATATCGACTTCTTCCTCTTTTGTTAGCAGGCGCAGTAGCAGAAGATAGTCGTTGTGTGCAATAACCTGGAAACCCATTTTTTCCGGGTAAACATAGAGTTTGAAATATCCGCCGTCTATGAGTTTCTGGAAATGTTCCCTGTGGTCTTTTTGTATCTTTTCAAAGACATCTTTATGAACGATTATATTTACGGTAACCTTTTCACTGGTCATTTCATGGAAAACCCTTGGATAATCGGGGTGAAAAAAGGAAGTAATGACAAAGAAGTTTTCTGAGATGAAGGTGGTTTCGACCACATCCTGGTTCAATTGATATGACTCCGTAAGTGAGAGCTTTACCTGCTCGCATTTCCCCATCTCCTTTATTCTTTTAAGCAGATGTGGGGGTATAAAATCGAGGTTGTGACTTCCCCAGTAGTCGGTATTGCCATCAAAGACCTCAATGGTACTCAGTAAACGGAAAATTTCATCAAACACTAACTTTCCCACTGAGGTCAGATCATAGGAGTCATCCGACCGACTTATAAGATAATGGTCTTCAAGTATCTTTATTTGCGGGAGTAATGCCTGTCTGCTTGTATCAATTGATTTCAGAAGCTCTTCCATTTCTCTGGGACCATCCTGGAGTAACAGGAGTATATTTTTTCTTTTGTCGGATGCAAACACTACATCAAGCAACGGTTTCTTCATGTTGTACAACTCCTGCGAAAAGATTTCCTTTTTGTATCAGTGGTCCCGATAAAAAGATCGGTATTTACAAGAAGTAACTTTAGTAAATATAACTTGCGGAAATTAATTACTATAGTTAATATTTTAATATATTATTGGAATGAGTATTTTTATATAGTATCATCACACACACAACAACATTATATAAAAATGCTTCAATAAAATTTTATTGGATATAGTTATATTTTTTGTATGTGTCTATGGTCCTGCTGAAAAAGGAAGGGTGTAACATTGACAAAACAAAATTTTACGGGTGGTAGTGTGTCGGAATTCAGGAACATTGATACTACAGATAAACGGCGTTTTCAGGATATTTTCCTCCGATCGATGGATGCGATCGTCTGGTCCGCAACTTTTCCCGATCTTAAGCTACTTGACATCCGTGTTTCTTCAGGTAACAGTTTTGACCTTGATCTCCGGCAGGTCATGGGCAATAATGGTCTCTGGGACGGATCAGTCCATCCTGATGATATGGATAAAGTAGAATATGCTGCAAAACAAAGAGAAAGCGTTGGCCATGCTTCGGTTGAATATCGTGTGCTAAGGCCTGATAACAGTATTCTATGGGTACATGAATACTCTGAAATTGTCTATGACATGAACAATAAACCCTCACATGTGGAAGGTATAACCACGGATATAAGTGAGCGCAAAAGAGCCAAGGACGAGCTTCGTAACGGAGATGAACGATTAAGAAGCCTTGTCTCAATTCTGCAATACGATTCCGGTTCAATTCAGGACTTTCTTGATTTCGCACTTGATGAAGCGATAAAACTCACTCAAAGCAAGATCGGTTACATCTATTATTATGACGAGTATAAAAAGGAATTCAGCCTCAATACCTGGTCAAAGGATGTTATGGAGGAGTGCGCAATTGTCGAACCCCAGACAATCTATAAACTGGAGGATACCGGCATATGGGGAGAGGCCGTCAGACAGCGCAGGCCGATCATAGTAAATGATTTCCAGGCTGATAACCCATTGAAAAAAGGTTACCCTGAAGGTCATGTTGAGCTATATAAATATATGACCGTGCCTGTTTTCAAAAACGGAAAGATAGTTGCTGTTGTAGCTGTTGCGAACAAGGAATCGGATTATAATGACAACGATGTACTGCAACTGACCCTGCTAATGGATTCGGTCTGGAATGCCGTAGAAGAGAAAAAGGCTGAAGAAGCCCTGCAACAGAGTGAGGAAAAATATCGTCAGGCTTATAATGTTCTGCAAGGCCTGATCGAAAGCCCTGAAAATGTAGTGATATTCGCCCTTGACAGGGATTATTGTTATCTTGCTTTCAACAAAAATCATCAGGCTACAATGAAGAATATCTGGGGTTCCAGGATTGAAACCGGAGACTGCATGCTGGATTACATCACAGACCCCGATGACCGCAAAAAAGCGCAGGAAAATTTCGATCGTGCACTTGCAGGTGAGGCATTTACACTCATCGAGGAATATGGTGAGAGCTCACACAACAGGCGCTGGTATTCAAACCTGTATAGTCCTCTTAAGGATTCAGAAGACAATGTAATCGGTCTTACTCTTATTCTATCGGATATAACAGATCGCAAACGCGCCGAAGAACTTCTCAGGGAGAGCGAGGAGCGACACAGACTTCTGGCTGATAATTCCTCGGATGTAATATGGACAATGGATCAGGAAGGCAGGTTTACGTATGTAAGTCCCTCTGTTGAAAAACTTCGTGGCTACAAGCCTGAGGAGGTAATGCGACAAAAGCCCGATGAAATCCTGGCTCCTAATTCCCTGCATCATTATGTCAAAGGAATGGAGTTAGCCCGGAAAGCGGTTTCACAGGGTGAACTGTTCCCATCACAACGATTCCAGCTTGAACAGCCCTGTAAGGATGGTTCTACCGTATGGACGGAAGTTACTATCTCCGGGATGTATAACGAAAGCGAGGATTTCATCGGTATTCTCGGTGTCTCACGCGATATTACCGAGCGCAAAAGGACCGAAGATGCATTGAGGGAAAGTGAGGCATCCCTTGCCAGATCCCAGGAGATCGCTCATGTCGGAAGCTGGACGCTGGATGTGGCTGAGGACCGTCTCACATGGTCTGATGAAGTATATCGGATATTCGGGCTCAAACCCCAGGAATTCGAGGCAACTTATGAGGCTTTTCTGCAATGCGTACATCCAGATGACCGCAGAATTGTGGACGATGCCTATTCTGATTCATTGGATCATGAAGAAGAATACTACAGTGTTGATCATCGTGTCATCCGCAGGGATACCGGAGAGGTACGCTATGTTCAGGAAAAATGTATCCATGAAAGGGATTCCAGCGGAAATGTTATTCGCTCTGTAGGTATGGTGCAGGATGTTACCGAAAGCAAACTCGCAGAAGAGAAACTGCTCACATACGCACATGAGCTGGAAAAGAAGAACAGGGAACTTGATATTGCTCTGATACGAGCCGAGGAGGCCACAAGGGCAAAAAGTGAATTCCTGGCAAACATGTCCCATGAGATCAGAACCCCCATGAACGGTGTGATCGGCATGACAGGGCTGCTGCTGGATACCGAACTTACCGACGAGCAGAGGCACTATGCCGAGACTGTCAGGGTAAGCGGGGAATCCCTTCTTGATATCATCAATGATATCCTTGATTTCTCAAAGATAGAGGCCGGTAAGGTCGAAATGGAAACTGTAGGTTTTGACCTGCAAAGTGTGCTGGATGACTTTGCCTCCATTATATCCATCAAGGCCCATGAAAAGCAGCTTGAATTCATATGTGCTGCGGCTCCTGATGTTCCTGTCTGTGTTCGTGGTGATCCCGGACGTCTGCAGCAGATACTCACCAACCTGGCCGGAAATGCGGTCAAATTCACGGACGAGGGTGAGGTGGTCGTGCATGTGACCCTTGAGTCCCAGACCGATTCTGAAGCCACACTGCGTTTCTCTGTAAAGGATACGGGTATTGGTATATCCGGGGAGAAAATGGATCTCATCTTCGATAAGTTCAGTCAGCTGGATAATTCCACGACACGCAAGTACGGTGGTACAGGGCTTGGGCTCACCATCTCCAAACAACTTGTTGAGATGATGGGTGGCAACATGGGTGTTGAAAGTGAAGAAGGCAAAGGTTCTGAGTTCTGGTTTACGGTAAGTCTGGAGAAACAGGGTCGATCAGACCGAAAGGAGACAAATACCGAAGAGGTCAAAGGTGCCAGGATCCTGATCGTGGATGATAATGCCACAAACCGTGAGATCCTTTATAAGCGATTGTTTTCATGGGGTGCAACTGTAGAAGAGGCAGTGGACGGTCCGACGGCATTACAGGCCATCTACCGTGCCCTCGATGATGAAAATCCTTTCCAGACCGTGATACTGGACATGCATATGCCGGGTATGGACGGGGCGACCGTTGCAAGAATCATCAAGTCTGATGAGAAGATAGCGGACACCGATCTTATCATGTTAAGTTCTCTGGGACAACACCCTGATATCCGGAATCCGGGAAAGAGATACTTTGAAGCTCATCTGACAAAGCCTGTTAAACATACGGAATTGTTCAATGTATTGTCCAATGTCCTGGGAAGAAAAGAACAGGATGTTGAAACCGTTTCCAGTGATACTGCAGTTTCGGACTCAGCAAAGCATTACAGTCTGAGGATATTGCTGGCAGAGGATAATATAGTAAACCAGAAAGTAGCCCAGAGCATGCTCCAGAAGATCGGCTATCGTGTGGATACAGTGGCAAGCGGTTCAGAAGCTGTAAATGCCCTTGAGATGTTGCCTTATGACCTGGTCTTCATGGACGTACAGATGCCCGGGATGGACGGATTCGAGGCTACCCGTATAATAAGAGACCCGGATTCTGCGGTCCGCAAGCATGATATTCCTGTCATCGCAATGACCGCACACGCCATGAAAGGAGACCGGGAGCGATGTCTGGAAGCCGGAATGGATGACTATATCGCAAAACCCGTTTCTCTGAAGTCACTCATGCAATTAATGGAAAAGTGGAGACTTGCAATACCGCAGGAAAAAGCAGCTTCCAGCCCAATTCAGGAGAAATCCGATGATATGTCCGCCCCCGGCGTCTTTGACAGGGATGCGCTTATTGAAAGGGTAATGGGTGAAGAGGAACTTGCCAGAAAACTGATCGGTATTTTCCTTGAAGATATGCCCGGACAGGTAAGATCTCTCCGGGAGAGCATAGAGAACAACGATGCTGAAAAAATAAGCTGGTATGCTCATAAGATAAAGGGCTCTTCAGCCAACATCGGTGCCATGGCTCTGAGCAATATAGCTGCAAAAACGGATGAAGCTTCCAGGGATGGTCGGCTGGATGAGGTTTCCACTCTACTCCCTGAGCTTGAAAAGCAGTATAATTTGTTGGTGCAGGAATTGAAGCTTTTCTAATAGCTGCAATTTCTCCCGTATATTTGGTAGTGTTGCTGCTTACTAAAAACCTTTATATCAAATTAAATCTACCAAATATTATATGAGAATTGATATATTTAGTATTGTTATATTTATTGTTTTTTTGCTGTCTGTACCTGTAGCTACAGCAGAATACAATTATGAAGAGGTAAAAACCATTGTCTACGAAGCCGGAAAAGAGGCACAACCCGGTTTCACTGAAGATTTTGCATGGTATGGCGAGGATCAAGACCATGTGGGAGTAGTAGGTTTCTGGGAGAATGGTCCTCTGAAGGATGAGATGAAGAGTGTGGATTACTGGGATGTAGATGATCCGATGATCATGATGACAGGGGAAACGACTGACCAGTCCGGATACAGTCTAAGTTCTGCATCATTCACAGCTCCGACTCCCGGGGGAGAACAGGTCTATGTTACTATAGAAGGTCATTATCTTCCCTTATCTGAGATCGAAACGGTAGCTGATAACATATTTATCAGACTTGTGGAGGAATCTGCTGCAAGTGGCGTCCTTTCAGGAACGGTGAGCAGTCCGGAACCTCAGGTAGTTGAACATACAGAAGAAGACATCAATGAAATAGTGATTGCTGCCGCAAAAGAGGTCAAGCCGGATATCAATGATAATGGGGTCTGGTATGTGGGTGACGATAAACACCTGGGTCTGGTCTATTTCTCGGAATCTGATCTTGAACCTGAAATGAGAAGTATTGATTACTGGGATATGGATGAGCGGATGTCCATGTCTGAAAATCCTGAATGGACGGTAAGCAGCGATATTATGTTCAATGCTCCAAGTCCCTATGGAACCCGTGTTGTTGTAACCATAGATGGCTATAATGTTCTTTTGCCTGAGATCCAGCCTGTAGCCGAGAACATCTTCAACACACTTGTAGAACAGTCTGTCGCAAGTGGTGCCATTGGTGAAGGAATAGAGGAGGATACAACTTTACAGGAAGATCTGATAGAAAATTCTATTGCAGATGCAGAAGATGATTCTTTGCAGGACCCGGTTCCAGAGGACATCCCATCTCTTACAGATGATGATACAGAACCTGAGGATACTGGATTCATAGAATCTGATGACGAACCCATGGATATTGATGATCTGTTTTTAGTGTATGATATTCTGGAAGAGGAGGGAATGGTCCGGTATGAAGGCGAGGTAGACGTAGAGGATATCGATAAGCAGGATATCGAAGATCTTCAGAACATCCAGATGAACTATGTCCTTCCAGAAGAATTTGTTGAATCCACGCAGGAGCAGGCCAAGATCATCGATATGATAAGAGGTGAAAGTTCTGAGGATATCGACAAACTTGATGAAATGGACACAGGTGTAGAACAGGAAGTGGAATCCAACAGGGCTGTAATCAAAGACGTCTTTGGAGAGGACTTTACCTTTGAGGAAGGCGAGCCAGTAGAAGTGGGTGGCGGTTCGGATTACGAAGGAAAGGAGAAAGTTGCCGAAAAACTCACTGAAACGATCTATCTTGATGCTATTGACAAGACCAGAAAGGAAAGCATGGAAAAACTCAAGACCGGACACGAAGCAGCTTCATTCTTCTCAGATACTTATGGTGACTCTAAGATAGCAAAGAACTTTGAGAAAATGGACAAGCTCAACAGCGTGAAAGAAGAGGTTGACAAGTACTATGGTGCCTACAAGGACACTGAAAAGCTCAGTGAGATGAAAGGGTCCTCGGGTACCACTGCAAAAGCTCTCTATGTAGTTACAAAAGGTGGACAGGAAGTTGCTGACAAGATACCTGTGGTTGGTGATCTTGTAAAGACCGGATTGGAAGTAACTGAAAAAGTGGTTATGATCCTGCCTAAACTTGACAATGCAATAAAGAACAGCGATGCCAGGCAGGGAGTAATAACAAATGGTCCAATAGGAACTTCCACACCCAACGCATTCCTGGATTCATACGGTAAAGTTACACAGACCTCAGACGGACCCTCCTATTCAATGCCCTATACAGATGAGAATGGGGAAGGACATGAGGTAAGTCCTGATCAGTGGGTAAAGGTCACAAGAAAAGATGGAACTTATTACATACCCACGGACGAATGGGAAAACCCGATAGGCGATGTTGCTATTAAAGATTCCGGAAGCAGCTGGAAACCCTGGAAATGGGATAATTGCCAGGTGGTCAAACGCAGCAATCCTGCAATAAGCTACAATAACGGGGAGGAATACGACTTATGAAGAAAAGAACAGTTGCAATAATAGGAATAGTACTGTTGTTCCTCCTCTTCTCAGGAGGGGATGATGATAGTACTTCTGTTGCTGACAGCACGGAATGGAATTCCATGGTCTCGGACAGTTATGATGTTGACAGGGCTGCAAGCATGTCAATTTACGAATCCCTGACTTTCCAGGGGATTGATGATGCTGTGGTAGAGGTTACTGATGAGCAGGTACTTGTCAGATATGACCAGCCATCAGTTAAATCAGACACCGATGCACTTCTCACTTGGCTGTATATAATGGGAGTAGCGGCTGAAACCGCACCGGATACGGAATTGGTGATCATAGAGATGTATGACGGAAATGATCCTCTCTACGAGGTCACTGTGCAGACGGCTGATATTCAGGATTATCTGGATTCTACTACTACTCTTGATGAGTTCAGGAAAAAGGTGGATGTAAAGGCAGTAATGTAATTTCAGGAGGATGACTATGGGAATAATTGGCTCTATTGCAGACAAAGTTCTTGACGTTCTGGATGCCGTGGTGGATGAAAAGGCTGCACGTATGTCTAAAGTGAATGGCAGAGGACTGGAAGTCAGGGGAGTATGGGAAACAAAGGAACTGTTCATCTACGGTTCCCCTCTTACTCCTGAAATACTGGATGAGCATGATATTTCCCGGAATGCGGATAAGTTTCACTGGGGTGATGATTCAGAAGGCTCGGAGATGGCAGCAATTGCCATTCTATTGTGGTTCCTTGAAAAAGATGAGGCACTGGCAAGAAAGGATCTCTTTCTCAGGGATTTTGTCATGGAATTTCCTCAGGAGGACTTTGAACTTCTATACAACTATGTCGGCTGGCGGAACAGGAATACTCCAAGAAAATACTACAGGCATGAATCTGTGATGGACGAGCCACCCGGCGATGATGATGACTGATGTGGATTTAAAGCACAGGAAAGCAGGGGTGGTGTTTTGCATCCATATGCTTTTAGATATCTGTCATAACAAATTCCAATATGCATAAATCCGGGACAAAGTAAAAGCAGGTGATTTTGCAGTGTCCATTGACTGGAACTGATTTTTTGTAATTATTCTAGTTGCAGCATGTAAATAAAATCGGGAGAAATCTCCCGGTCCGATCAGAAGTAGATTATTTTTATATGACGTAGGCCTTCAGTGGAGGGAATCCATTGAATGCGACGGAACAATAGCTTTGTGTATAGGCTCCTGTTGTGAATATGTATACTCTGTTTCCTTCTTTGAGAGTATGCGGGAAGGTATATTTGTGATCCTCGTAGAGTATATCCATACTGTCACAGGTGGGGCCTGCAAGGATAACCTCTTCAGCATATCCTTTTTTCTCACAGTATATGGGATATTTGATGCACTCGTCGAGCGTTTCTATGAGTCCGCCGAACTTTCCGATGTCGAGATACACCCATCTGTACTGGTTCAATCTTGCCTTTTTTGATACCATCACAACTTCACTCACTATTATTCCAGCATCAGCGGTCAGGGATCTGCCGGGTTCTATGATAATTTCCGGGAATTCGTCTCCGAAATCTTCGTGTATGAAACGGTATATTTCCCGGGCATATGTTTCAATTTCATTTGCGGGGGACAGATATTTAGCAGGGAAACCACCACCTAGATTTATCATCTTGAGTTTTACTCCCTTTTCGGCTACAGCCGTGAAAAGATACTTGCATTTTGAAAGTGCGTTGTCCCATTGTCCTATATCACGTTGCTGGGAACCTACGTGGAAGGACAGGCCGTAGGGCTCCAGCCCCAGTGAATGGGATTTGAGGATAAGCTTATATATTATGTCTGGATGGGCACCGAACTTTCTGGAAAGCGGCCAGTCCGCACCGTCACTCTCAGTAAGAACCCTGAAGAACACCTTTGAACCGGGCGCATTTTTTGCAAGTTTTCTGAGGTCGCTTTCGGAATCCGTGGCAAATAGTCTGATTCCTTTCTCATAAGCATATGCGATATCCTTCTCCTTTTTTATTGTGTTACCATAGCTTATACGCTCAGGACCAACGCCAAGTTTGAGCAACTGGTCAACCTCATAGATCGTCGCGGCATCAAAGCTGGAACCTCTGTCCCGAAGTGTACTGATGACCTCATCCATCGGATTTGCCTTTACTGCATAATGTACCTTGACAAAAGGCATGTACTCGATTATCTGGTCGTACATGTTTCCGATCTTTTCCAGGTCAACTATTAGGAGCGGTGTCTCCTTGTCTCTGGAAAAGTTTTTGATCTTTTTAAAATCCCTGGCGGAAATATAGTCATCCAGGGGGAATCCATACTTCTCTTTTTTCATTTTCACTCCATTTTATAGTAATAATTGCATTATATGGTGTAATAATCAAGTTAAAATTAGTTTAAATATGTATGATTTATAATTTTTAGTTTATAAGATTTTAAACAGCTCTAATTGTGTTTTAAGTATTTATATCTAATTATTACTAAAACTTCAGCAATATTGGCAACTTAAAATCATTTTTTAAAATTATGGATCAGTCATGTATATTAAAATTAATTTATCCATTATTGATCTGTCAAAAAACTCTGAAAAATGCTCAGAATATGATTTCAATAAAATTCAACATAAAAAAGTGTAATTAGATTATTTATTCTCAAAATAATCTATAAAAAAGTCTTTATCAGGTAATTCTTGCATAGATTCATCTATCATAATGATTT
Organism: Methanolobus zinderi; assembly: GCF_013388255.1. Classification (NCBI taxonomy): domain Archaea; kingdom Methanobacteriati; phylum Methanobacteriota; class Methanomicrobia; order Methanosarcinales; family Methanosarcinaceae; genus Methanolobus; species Methanolobus zinderi. The sequence goes on along the minus strand of NZ_CP058215.1, from coordinate 2,069,357 downwards.
CTGATAAAAAGAGTGTATACTTTTTGTCTATGATGGTCAGATCCGGATTTTAAATTGGATCCGGATTCGACACTACAAGAGAAGATAATATTTTGTGAATATCTGTATTCTTCTGTGATTCATCCCTTCAATGGATTCGTATCAACAATATGAAGTCTGGCTACAGACACAAAATAATCTATGATATCTTCTCGCTAAAAAAGGCCCTCGAAGCTTTTAATTGGGAGATTACTTAGATGATCCTCCCCACTTGCCGCTTGAAGTTTCCATTTCTGTTTCTTCTGCGGCTTCCTCAAGTTCTGCCTTCTCTTCACTTGCTTTTTCTTGGAGGGCTTCTGCTTCTTCTTTTGTTTCTTTCCTTAGGGCTGATCCCTTCTCTTTGATCATTTTGCCGGCTTGCTCAGACTTGCGCTTGGCCTTTTCAGCAACCTCGTTGCTTGCCACCTTGGCTCTCTCTACAGCTTCAGGTATCTTACTTGCGACTTCAGGGATCATGTCAATTACGCTGCTATATCTGTGCTTTCCGGTTATGCTCAACAGCCTGACATCATCTTCAGCTATGACAACAAAGGCAATTGGTTCCATGTTGACGCCTGCATAACCTCCGCCGGCAAATCCCTGGCTTTTTTCCTTATTACGTTCTCCACCAGCGCTTCCATATCCTGCAGACATTTTAATTACTGGCATTACTGTTTTCCCCGCCCATGTAAAAGGTTCTCCGAGCAAGGTTTTAGAATTTATTATGCTTTCGTTCTCGTCTGTGATCTCCTTCATTATGTCTTCTACACCCATATAACTCCTCCCAGTATGGAATACAGACGTTTTTCTCTATATTTGGTATATGTTCTTACTTCTTTAAAAGTGAATCGAATCTTCTCGATATTTTTTACTATCTGTAGGCAAAGAAATGTATTCACAAATATGATAAAATTTGCTTTTAAGTCCTCTCGTCCTGATTTATAAATCTCCTTTCGATAAATCCGAATCTGTAAGCCGCATCTTCTGATTAGATGTTCAGTCGGCGGAAAAAATTAAATCGTTTTTATCCAATATATTCGAATAAGTTCTTGCAGATCTTATGCATCTGCAGGTACTGTTATATTACCATTTGTGACTGTACTGGTGGTAGTAGTTCCTTCTTCGGAGGCAACGGTTACTGTACCATCAAAGAACGGGTCTTCATCGGATCCGTACTGGTAAGTTCCCGCCTCGTCAAAGGTATAGCTGAATTCTTCGCCTTCATCAAGTTCACCGGAATCGAATGTACCATCATCTGCCACTACACTGTGAATTGTGTTATCTTCATTTGTCCATGTAACGGTTTCACCAACGGAAATTTCTGTCTCGGCAGGAGCAAATCCATCTCCATCAATCGTGATCATGGTTTCTCCATCTCCCATCATTTCCTCATCATCCATGGTATCGTTCTCTTCCTCCATCATGTCTTCTATCATTTCTTCTTCACCCATGGTATCATTCTCTTCCTCCATCATGTCCTCTTCTTCCAACGTTTCTTCTTCGTCCATGATATCATCCTCTTCTTCCATCATGTCCTCTTCACCCGTCATCTCTTCATCACTTGGCACTGTAGTCGGCTGGTCCACAGGTGTTTCATTTTCAACTGGCTGATCTTCTGTGTCTGTGCATCCGATAGCTGCAAACACAGCTAACATTACTACAAACAATATCAATAATTGCTTTCTCATAATTACCCCCTTCCTAAATAAATATATTAAATTAAGTTCTGTTTTCAGGTTAATAATATCACCTGAAAACAAATTCAGTAACTCTTATACTCTTGAATTTTCTTATCTACTTCTCCGGATTACATAGCTGACACTATAGAAATTAAGGATAATTCTGATTAATAAATAATTTATAAATAATAAAAAAAGCTTGTAGGCAGCAGTTTTAAAAATTGCTGCCATTCAAAGTCTTACTCTGCTGGTACTACTACTACGTCTCCATTTTCAGATTCCATGGTTTCATTGTCCATTGAATCATTATTCATGGAATCATTTCCCATCATGTCTTCCTCAGCCATCGAAGGTGGCAGTATTACAGCATCTATGACATGAATCACACCATTACTGGCTACAATATCTGGCTGTACGACATTTGCATCGTCGACCATTACATTGTCATCAGTGACATTAATGGTGATCATTTCACCCTGGACGGTTTCAAGTGTGGTCCCGTCAGTTAGATCGCTTGCCATGTATTCACCAGAAACCACATGGTAAGTAAGCACTTCGGAGAGCTGTTCTTCATCTTCCATTAATGCATCAAGTGTTCCCTCAGGAAGCTCTTCAAAAGCGTCGTCCGTTGGTGCAAATACCGTGTATGGCCCTTCTTCGCTAAGGGTTGCATCTAATCCGGTGGTTTCAAGGGCAAGTACGAGTGTATCAAAAGAACCTGCGTCAATCGCTGTTTCCACAATGTTCATTTCTTCGTCTTCAGAATCTGTCATTTCTTCTTCAGCGTCGCTTACATTTTCTTCGATATCCTCTTCCGCACCTGTTATCTCTTCTTCATCGCCTGTAATGTTTTCTTCTGTTGTCGGCTGGTCTTCTGTGTCTGTACATCCGATAGCCGCAAAAACAGCTAGCATCACCACAAACAATATTAATAATTGCTTTCTCATAATTAACCCCCTAATTTACTTCTGCTCCCAATTATTCTGGTCACTGGAATCTTTTAAGTGAACTCATCTACTGTAACTTTAGAAAGCTGAGAAGCATCCGGACCCTGAGTCGCAAACGATTCTTCAATTCCCAGATCCTCATCCTCTACATCCATTTCTTCGTCATCTTCCATCTCATCTTCACCTTCAAGGTCTGTACATCCGATGGTCAGGAACATGCCTACAAGTAATGCAAATATTAACAATGCTTTTTGCATTAATTAACCCCCTTATTATAACACTATGTCAATTGTATTTTATAAGTCTTTTTATTTGATCACATGGCTTACTGCATTTGGTTATGTAAATCTTCTATGAATTTCATATATAATTGAACATTTTATTCCTTTGAGCCATTTAATATTTACTGCCTGTTGATGGCGTAAATTGCAAGATCTATGTTTTATGTACTGCATTTGATTAAAACAAGTAATATTGTTTTGAAACATAGTTACTTAATAAATAACAATTTAAAAAAGTTGTTTTTGAAGTTCAGGTTTTATCTCATCCATCCGCAGGTACTACTGTGGTGTTCCCGCTTTGATCTTCCTGCAGGGCTTCCCCGCTTTCTGTGATGGTGATCACACCTTCAAGCGATGGGTCCTGGTCGGAACCTTACTGGTGAATTCCGGTATCATCAAACGTATAGCTAAACGATTCACCTTCTGCTATCTCTCCTGAATCAAAGGTCCCGTCATCGGCAACTACACTCTGTGCGGTAGCACCTTCATTTACCCATGTAACGGTTCCACCGACAGGGATTTCCATCTCCGATGGATCATAACCCTCTTCACTGATTGTTATCTGATTCTCGTTTCCATCTGATATTCCGATGTCTTCAAGGATCTCATCGCCTGTGACTTCTTCCTCTTCGATAATATCAGTTTCATTAGTTACCGGCTGGTCCTCGGTATCTGTACATCCGATAGCTGCAAAAACAGCTAGCACCACTACAAACAATATTAAAAATTGCTTTCTCATAAATTAACCCCCCTTACGTTATTTGTATACTGGTGGTACTTTATAATTGTTTTTATTACATGACTTTGTTCTTCACATGTAGTTTTAATTTATTTGCGTTGTTAATACTCATGCATTGTATGTGATAAGTTCCTGTGCCTTTTTTTACAGGTAGCATTGTTATCGAAAAAAACTTATCCTGCGAGCATCTTCTTTTTATTGATATTCACCAGGGGGAATTGAATATAGCTGATAATAGTAACAAGGTTCCTGAAAATGTTTCAGGTTCTTATTATGTCGATGAGGAATGTATAGGGTGTGAATTATGTGTAGACACGGCTCCTGATAATTTCAAGATGGCAGAAGATGGCACACATGCCTATGTCTACAAGCAACCAGAAGGTGATTCTGAGACAGAGTTGTCTGATGAAGCACTATCCAGCTGTCCGGTGGATGCTATCGGGGATGACGGTTAAAGACCTGATTACAGATTTTTGTCTATTTCCTAATTATCTGTATTGCCTACTGAATACTAGCTATTAAACAAATGACAAAAGACTTAATAACGGTACTAATCAATATTTGTCCATGGCAGACAGAGAAAAAAATGTGGGTTTTGCTGCCTCCTTAAATATTCTTTTCACTTTAATTGAGGTTGTAGGAGGACTTCTGACAAACAGTTTAGCCCTGCTGGCAGATGCACTTCATGACTTTGTTGATAGTTTTGCATTGATAGTTGCCTGGCTGGCAGAAAGGCAGGCAAAAAAACCTGCAACTGAAAAAATGACCTTTGGATATCGAAGATTGTCTCTTTTGTCTGCTCTATTCGCTGCTGTGGTACTTGTGGCAGGTTCGCTATTCATATTATCCCAGGCTATTCCACGTCTGCTTAATCCTGAGCCTGTAGATGCCGGAGGAATGATCGTAATCGCACTTATAGGTGTCACAATCAACGGTCTGGGATACTTCAGGCTTAAAAAAGGGCTAAGTCAGAATGAGAAAGTATTATCATGGCATCTTCTGGAGGACATTCTGGGATGGATAGTTCTTCTCATTGGAGCAGTGATCATGAGATACTGGAACGCTCCGATAATAGACCCTATCATGACTATAGGGTTCACAGCATTTGTACTATGGGGAGTTTCCAGAAACGCCAGGGAGACATTCAATCTTCTTCTGCAGGGTGTTCCCAGTCACATCGACACAGATGAGGTCAACAACCTGATCCTGTCGGTCAAAGGGACAAAGAAGGTCCATGATATGCACATATGGTCACTTGAAGGAGAAATAAGTATTCTGACAGCTCATGTTATCGTTGAGGATCAGTATCTTCTGCAGAACCCTGATGAAATAAGACAATTAATTAAAGATAAGCTGGAAGACTATGGTATAGAACATTCTACACTTGAACTGGAAAGTGAGGGTTCCTGTTCTAATAAACAGTGTGTCTTCAATTTAAATGAATGATCGTTTTCATATTTTTTTATACTAAATCTGGTATAGGACTCATTTACTTATCCAGTCTTTAGCTTCGGTGAGCTCTTCGTTGCTATATGTCTTTACCTGTCCCGGAATAACATGTTTGAAAAGTTCCATAGCGGTGATCATCCATTCCACATTGGATACAACTGCAATCTTTTCGAATGAAGTGAAGTTCTGCATATCAAGTTTTGCATCTTCCCACATAGCCTCTCGGCTAAATTTCTCAAAATCCGGACCCAATTGATAAAGTAAGCGAATCTTTTCGTAATCCTTCAATTTTTCCTCAATGGCAGGAGCCAGTATATTGTCATAATCTTCTCCTTTTACCACACCACTCAGGCGAACTGCTACAACTTTATCCGGCAAACCCTGTATTATCTCGATCATTTTACTCCCCTTTTGTTTTATATGCTTATTTTAGTAATAATTGTCGTTTCGAGGAATGCTCTGTCAATGGCTATACATGTCCTGTGGATATTCCGGGAAAAGAAAAAGAAAGTAATCAGAAAAAAGAAGGACCTGTATGGAACAGTTTTGCATAATCTGCCTTTATGGCGGCTTGCTTATCTGTCCATTCGTTTATGAGGTGAGATCAACTCAAAACTGCTTATGTACGGAAAATCGTGTCTGAATAACCTGGTTGCTTCATTTTTGTCGTTAGCATGTACCGGTACTTCTCTTAGTATCCTGTTACGTTCATCTTCCCAAAACCTTGCCCAATACAATTATTTTCCCCCATAGTTCTCTGGTATTGGTTTTTATATATTTATAAAATGACCTCTGCCATACAGGCACAGTTATCATTTGGTTTTGTTTCACTCCGTTACTTCACACCGAACCTATTCAGACATAGCACTCCCGGCGCCTCTGTCTGCAAATTAGAAAAGTAAATCGATTGTATTTAACCATATCTTGAATGAATTTCATACTGGATTATAATTTAAGCAAAGGTGTAATTAAAGTCTGACCTTTGTTATCATTACTTTGCTATATATTCTCCAGTGGAAATATGGGGGTTTATGCGGTATTTTTTTGATGTGTAATTATTTAATAGATATTTATATTATTGACTTGTATATATCGACCTCTTCACTATCTGGATTCCATTTAATATTTCTCTATTGAATAAAGGATTCCTGAGTACTGATACATTTTCAGGGAATATATAGCTCGAATGATAGCGAATCAATATGCTTTCCTTTATCATCAGAAAGTATTAAAGTAAAAGAATAGTCTCCGGCGGGAAGCTTTTCAATCTGATTTGAATAGTTGATTCCCTTTGAGAGGTCTTTGCCACCTTCAACTTCTATCTCGCTTGAAAAAAAGAAGTTATCTATCTTATTGCCGGATTCTTTGCTGACCACTTCACTGGTAACGGTATAGTTTTTCTGTTCAGGGGTCGGGTTGGCAACTGTAAAGTAAAGGCTCATGCTGTCCTGTAAAGAGATCTTTCTTTCTCTGGAAATATTGTCCTGCCTGACAATAAGGTAACCGTTTTCATATTTCCCGTCAAGGCGCAAAAGGCCGACATCATTTTTGTTGGAGCGATTTGTGAAATACACATGACTGTAGTTATGGTCCGTGCTGTCAACCAGATATATGGACCCATCAGGACTGCTTGAAGGTGCATCTTCTGTGATCTCTATGGTAAATGCAAGGTTTGTCAGCATTATTTCTCTGACAAGTCTCTCATTGAACTCATACCAGCTAACGGGTACGGCAATGTGTCCTTCTTTATGTGCGAAGAAGTCCTCTGTAATAGCACCACTGGGATCTGTCAGATATATACATTCTTCATCGTAACCAGTCGCAACAATAGCATGTCCTTTCTTCGCACCGGCAGGGTCAGTGTACTGGAACGCAAGCAAAACAGGCTGTCCTCTGTCAATATTTTCTCTTATCCGGGAATCGAAATTTTCAACATCGAAATTACCGATGTTAAAACCCCACACCGTTCTTTTTATTTGAATAGAACATTTTTCGCTGAAATAGTTCTCCAGTGAATTGTCAAATACATTGTACTGACCCTCGAAGGTCTCGTCATGTCCCGAATCGAAATATGAGGCAATTTCCCATGGTTCGATATTTCTGTTATTGTAGCTGAGCATCATTGAAAGACAGGAATAAAGGCACCAGCTTGTATCTCCCTGATCGTAGTAAGGCACAGGCAAAGCTGTCTTTACATTATTCCGGCTGTAGATGTCTGCGTGCTCTTTCTCAATATCGCCGGTAGCTGCAACGTTGCAGCTTACCAGCATTATACAGAGTACCTTGACCATAAAAGACAGGTCAATTCTTCGAATAATGACATGGTCCCCCTGTTCGCTCATACTCCATTTTCAGGCCAGACTAAATTTTTTGATCTGCTCCATGTCGTAGCAGGATATTTGCATAAGATCTGCCTGGTCTGATCAAATCAAAATTCTGGTCGGAAGTATAAATAAGTGTCTCTGCATGTCGATCTGCTTATGCTCATAATCATGATGTAAAAAAGATTGATTGTTGTCAGTAAGTTAATTGCCGGCACATATCTTTTTCTTATTTTTTACGGATATGTATAATTACTATTAAATCTATATGCAGCTCTGGTACTTGTATAATTTATATTGACATTTCGATGTCTCTGAACTTGCTGAAGCTTGATTGAAATGACCCCATCTGTAAGACCCAGGATACTAATTGCAGACGATGAGCCCATGAATGTTGAACTTCTTGAGGCGTATCTTAGTTCTGACTACGATATTATCACCGCATACGGCGGCCTGGAAGCATTTGAGAAGGCTGTGGTCGAGAGGCCGGATCTTGTCCTTCTTGATGTAATGATGCCGGATATGAATGGTTATCAGGTATGTGAGATGATCAAGCAGTCTGCAGAAACCCAGTTTATACCTGTTATTCTTGTGACTGCTCTCTCTGGAAGGGAAGATCGTCTCAAAGGTATGGAGTCACATGCGGATGACTTTTTGACAAAACCCATTGACGGACTTGAGCTTAAGATGAGGGTGATGTCTCTTCTGAGAATTAAGTCGTTGCATGACAGGATTATGTTCGAACGCGATCAGGCACAGAGCTATCTTGACGTTGCGGGGGTAATGATACTTGTTTTTGATAAGGACCAGAAGGTGACCCTTGTCAATAAAAGGGCAACAGAGATACTCGGATATGAAGAAAATGAGATACTGGGGAAAAAATGGCTCGACACTTTCGTACCTGAATATTTCCGTCCCACATCCCTTGAAAAATATCTGGATATAATGCATTCGGATAACGGTGATATCGTTTATTCGGAAGGACCTGTACTGGCCAGGAACGGAGAAGAAAAAATAATCTCCTGGTATAGCAAGTCCCTGAAAGATGACAACGGTCATACCGTTGGGGTCCTGAGTTCGGGTGAGGATATCACCCTTCGCAAAAAGGTAGAGGAATGCTTAAAGCACAGGACCACTGCCATGGAATCTTCTGTGGATGGCATTGCCATACTTGATGAACGCGGACACTATGTATATGTCAATGCCGCACATGCCAGGATACATGGATATGATAGTCCGGATGAGCTCCTTGGCAGATCCTGGAAGATGCTCTATGGGGAATCTGAGATAAGAAAGATATATGAAACTGTGATACCGGCATTTTCAGTGAAAGGTGAATGGAAAGGAGAATCCATTGGCCTGAGAAAAGATGGCAGCAGTTTCTTCCAGGAAATCTCCCTGACTGCTCTGGATAACGGTGTAATCTGCATTGTAAGGGACACCACCCAGCGCAAAGAGGCGGAAAAACAGTTGAAAGAGTATGCAGGGAACCTGCAATCGCTTAATGAAATGAAAGACCTCTTTACCGATATTCTCAGACATGATCTGCTGAACCCGGCAGGTATTGCAAAGGGATTTACCACTGTGCTTATGCAGGATGAGACTGATCCAGCCAGACTTGAGAGGCTCAAACTGATAAATAACAATATCAAAAGGCTGATAGATATGATCGAGTCTGCAGCTCAGTTTGCCAAACTTGAGGATCTTGAACATCTTGAATTCAAAGCCATGGATCTGAGATCGATACTATGTGATGTTGCTAATAACTTCGAAATGGAGCTTGGATCAAAGAACATCTCACTGGAAATGGATCTTGACAGGACCTATCCGTCAATGGTGAATCCTGTGATCGAAGGAGTTTTCTCCAACTACCTTTCCAACGCTATAAAGTACGGACCATCTGAAAGTATTATTAAAATTGAGATAGAAGACCTTGGGGAGGAATGGAAAGTAAAGGTGACCGACAACGGGGACGGTATACCGGACAGTGAGAAATCAGGGGTTTTTGAGCGTTTCAAACGTTTATCCGAAAAAAAGAAAGGTGTTAAGGGCACAGGCCTTGGTCTTGCAATTGCAAAGAGGACAATCGACCTTCATGGTGGAAGGGTGGGAGTCGATAACAATCCGGAAGGCAGAGGCAGTGTTTTCTGGGCAAGCATCCGGAAAGCATAATCTTCTTATTTCTGTTTCATTCTCCTATATCCTCGTTCCAGATCTCCGGTTTTTCAAGGATGAATTCAGCCATCATCTCTCTGCATTCTTCAAGATCGAGATCTGTCACATTGATCCCGTGTTCCTTCATGAATTCGGAAGCACCCTCGAAGTTCTCGGATTCACCGACAATGACTTCCTTTATTCCAAACTGAACTGCAGCTCCGGCACAGAGATAACATGGCATCAGTGTGGAATACAGAACCGTATCATTGTACTTTCCTATTCTTCCGGCATTCCTGATGCACACGATCTCAGCATGTGCAAGGGGGTCATTTTCCTGTACCCTCATGTTGTGGCCTTTCCCCACGACCTCGCCATCCTTTACAAGGACGGACCCGATGGGAATTCCTCCTTCTTCAAGTCCTTCTTTTGCTTCTTCTATTGCAAGCTGCATGAATTTGTCCATATGTTTCCCTCGCTGTGATCAGCTAATATGCATAAATTTTAATATAATATATAACTTCTCTTTTATATATTAACAATGAAGGACAGAAAAATGGAATATAACCGACTGCTCAAAAACTCCTTCAGAAATGTTCTTGACAATCTGCCTGTATACGGGCCGGCAACATTGATCCTTACTTTTGGTTCAATACTGCTGATTACCGCTCCTCCGCTTATTTACGGATTTGTCTTAATGCTCTCAAAGGGAGCAAGGCAGGAAAGTGTGAAGATCGTCGATGTTTTTGAGGGTTTTTGTTCGGGTAATTTTCTTAGAAGCTGGATATATACTATTCTGATGTTTGCTATAATGATCCTGTTTTTTATCATATGGGCAGTGCTCTATGTAGTTCTGGGACTTTCCATTGTCGCAGTTCTTACGCTGGCCGGCGTGATCCTGCCTGAGATTGTTATCATTATTTTAATGGTCGTGATATCAATCCTCATGGCCTGTATAGTCTCGATACCTGCTATCTTCATATTATTCGTGCTACCTCTGTTTGTGATCAAAAGATATGGTATCACGGATGCCCTGTCAGAAAGCATAGAGCTTGTAAAGGAGAACTTTGTAGCAAGTACGGTACTATGTGTTATTATAGCTTTGATCGCTCTTGCAGGGGTGGTTCCATATTATGCGGGAATGCTCTTGCAGTGGCCTGTTGCATTGAATCTATTGATCTATATAGTCGGGATATTGCTGACAATGCCACTGAGTCAGCAGATACTTGTAAACGCCACAATTGATCTGATGGATTAAGATATTCAGGATATTCAGGCCTTTAAATGAATTTTATCCTGGAATATTGGTAAAATAATAATCGTTGAGAAAAAGAGAAATCGGTAAAGTTGTCTTGATTTTTTAATACTGACCTTAGTAGTTAACAACAAGGTTACCGAAAAAACCTGTGTTATCATTTGTTGCAATGACCTTTGTCTTCAGTATCTCTATACCTATGTTCATGGTCTTTGAGGCAGCAAGTATCTGGATAAGAGAAAGCTTACCTTCTTCGAACATATCTCCCATGGTCCTCATTCCCTCTACGAATCCCTGCTCGATGACATCCACGGGATCCAGACCCATATCAAGGGCTTCCCGGGCTGCTTCTGCGGCTTCTGTATCGTTGATATCAATGACTGCAGATCTGGCTTTATCAAAAACATGCTGATTTACTGAATCTTGAGTATCCATAATATTACCTGTCCTTATTGAACCTGAATCAGAAGGTAAATTTTCTGACAATACTTTGCTTATCAGACCCTTTCCGGGTTCTGCCGATTTCTATAGTTTAAGATTGAGATAAGTTTTGTCTAGAAGAAATATATTTTTGTAAATAAACTATATAGTTTCATGATGTCTGTTATTCCCTGTAAACTAATATTTAATGGACACCAATCTAAAAAAGAGGGACTATGGGTGGAACATTATTCTGGATCTATTTGTTGAATGCGATTCTCCTGATAAATCATGAGATCGATTCGGCATACTGGGAAGAGTGGAAACTGTTCAGGATGCCCGGAGGTATAAACTTATTCCTGTTGCTTCATTTTCCAATCCTTTTCGTAGTTATTTACGGCCTTGTACTTGTATATCAGGGAAGCTATTATGGCTTGCTGATATCACTGCTTGTTTCTTTAAGCGGTATCTTTGCTTTTCTGGCACATACTTTTTTCCTGCTCAGGGGCAGGGAGGAGTTCAGGACCACAATGTCAATAATGATCCTGGTTTCAACATTGTTTTTCTCAATTGTACAACTAATTTATACACTTATGCTTTTGTACTGACAGATCACCAAAGACATTGGAGGAATCCTATTACTTCCAGTGGATATCCTTTTCTATCCTGAACACGCGGTCGTTCTTCCGGACCCTGTCAACAACAGCCAGTCCGGTTTCCATGCCTTTTTCCGCAGAACTTACTTTCTCTCCTTCGACCATCAGGGACAATACTTCCTGCTCGACATAGGTGGTCTTACCTTCGATGATTATCTGATCTCCTGTCCTGAGCCCCTGTTCCAGAAGTTTCACGGAAGCTGCGTTATTTTTCGGATAGAAGTTTGTCACGATTCCCACAGCTTCCCTCTTTACAGGGGATGCGTTCATATCATGATTGCATGCAAGCCCTTCAGGTCCGGGGTAGCCGAAGTAGAATCCGGTAGAAAACCCGCGGTTATATTCCAGTTCCATTTCCTTTTTTAGCAAAGCCGCAGACTCCGGCTTATAGGTCCCATTAAAGTAATCGTCAATAGCTTTTCTGTAGCATCTTGAAACCGTGGAAGTGTAGCCGGGGTTGCGCAGTCTCCCTTCTACCTTGAAGGAGTCAATACCGGCTTCCAACAGTGCAGGAATGTGTTCTATCATGCAGAGGTCCTTTGCACTGATGAGATATTTTCCTTCGATATCCACCTTCTCACCGCTATCCGAATGTAGTGACCATTCCCATCTGCAGGGCTGGCTGCACTCTCCGCAGTTGCCGGACTTTCCCAGCAGGTATGCCGAGAGGTAACATCTGCCTGACACTGCCTGGCACATGGCACCATGTACGAAAGCCTCCAGTTCAAGGTCTGTGTTTTCTCTGATATACTTGATCTGGTCCAGGCTGAGCTCCCTGGCAAGCACCACCCTGCTTGCACCCATGGATTCATAGAAATTGACGGTTTCCTGGTTTGAGACGTTTGCCTGGGTGGATATATGTATTTCCAGGTCATTAGCTGCTGCTTTCATAATGGCTGCCGGGTCCCAGACAATCACCGCATCAACCTCCGCAGATGCCGCAGTTTCCATCACCTCGTTCAGTTCCTGCAGATCATCAGGGTAAATCACGGAATTTACCGCAAGGTAAGCCTTTATTCCGTATTCATGTACACTCTCTACAAAATCGACCAGATTATCTGTTGTGATGTCCTGAGCCCTTGACCTGAGACTGAGCCTGTCAAGGGAGAAGTAGACTGCATCGGTATTATCTTTGCAAGCTTTGAGGGAAGCCATATTCCTGACTCCCATTGCAAGTTCCGGTGCTGATCTTTTTTTCATGTCTTTTGGCATGGTTTATGGATATGAACTATTCTTTAAATCCTTTCTGTCACTAACTCAAGTGAGTTTGTTTAATTGTCAACTTTTGTTCGTACTCGGGAACTTATATATAGTATTAAACACTATATCGATTTGTCAAAGGATGTTAGGCATCCCTATAAAGGACAAATATGGTAAAAACATGTCCTGAAAGACAACTTAAAATATAAGAGGTGAAAAGGTGGCTCCAGTAATGCCGTTGGTTATGATGCCTGAAGGCAAAACAAGTAAGATCGTATCCATCAACGCAGGTCGTTCCCTGATGAATCGCCTCATATCCATGGGATTTATCGAGAATTCTTTCCTCAGGATAAAGAGAGACAACATGGGTTCCCTTATCGTTGAGCTGAACGGGTGCAGTTATGCGCTCGGAAAAGGGATGGCTTCAAAGATCATGGTCCAGGAATGCTCTGCATGATCCGGATTAACCTGGATATCTGTCTGATCTGATTCTTTTTAATTTTCTACTTTCTTCTTATTCCAGTTTGTATGTTATTTCGGATTTCTGCCTGAGTTTTGCTAATACTTTCACCACAGTTTCTTCAATTTAATATACAGAGATATCAAATCTTCAGCTAAGTACGATCCAACAAGATGAAATTATGTGTGAGCAGGTATGTACGATTCAATGGCTGAAGTAAAGGGAAGAGTGAAACTGTGTCCTGATAAGAAGGACTCGGTCTCTGAAGAAAGTATGGTAGAACAATCTCTTCACTGGCCCATAAGTCCCATGGACCATTCAAAGCTTCATGCAAAGGGTATGGAGCATGAACATTATTCCACCGGAGTGATGCTGGATGTGAGGTTTTTTCCTTCCGTGGCATATGGTGTGCTCCCCTTAAGTCTTGATCATAAATATATATTCGATATCGAGATGGAATATCCTCTTTTTGATGAATCGGGCGATATAGAGATTGAGGACCTTGTGTATACCGCAGGTAAAAAACTGGATGAAAGCACATATGAGAGGGAGTTCAGGCCGGCACGTCTGAAAAAAGGGAAAGTGAACATTAAGGACCTGATTATCCTGAAAGCCCGCCGTGTGCTGGAATGTGATATCTGTATCAATGAAGTACTGGATGATGCCAGACAGCGGATGAGTAGATGGAACGAGGCGAAGGAGCAGCTGAAAACATACAATGAAAACGCCAGACGTGAATTCCTGAGAAAAGAACGTGAAACTGCCCTGCTCTTTGAGAAGCGGCAAAAAGAGGAAGCCATTCGTGAAGAGCAACTACAGAAAAATCACAACGAATGGATTAGAAAATGTGGCAGCTTGCGTCTTAATAAATGCCTGGAGGAGGGTTATGATTACAGAGAGCTGTACCATGTCGAAAGAGGCATGGAGTTGTTCGGGGAAGACTTTCGCCTTGATTATGATAACTCAGTTCTTGTTGAGAATTGCAAATGTCCTTCCCTTATGGTGCTTGAAACAATTGCAGTTCTCAGGAAAAAAGGTTTTTCAGGACGTGCAGTATGGTTGCCAAAGGGCCTGAAGGCAGCAGATAACAACTATGATTCTGTCAGCTGTGAAGCTGTGCTTGTGTTTTTTGAAGACAGGGCCTACTACAGGATTTTCAGTGATTGATATAATGTAGTGTGGAATTGAAATAAAGAAAAAAAGCAAAGGGACAGTTTTTATCCCTTATTTATGCGTATAATATGCTATCACTTCTTCATTGACACTGTCAATGCGACAGAAACCAAACCTCTCAAACTGAACCATATTGTCCAGCTCATTAGCTATCTGCTTTTCACCTGTTCCGTGGAACTCACCATCAGGTGATAGCACGGTTACGGGTATTCCGTTGGAAGGTGCCCAGTGAACTATCCTCATCTTCTCTTTTTTCACTGATTCAATGGAATCGTTCAGGTAAGCTGCCTGCAGGGGTTCAAGAGAAGTGATCTCAACATTGTAGAGATCCTTTAGCCTTATCTTCGAGCCAGCAGAGAGCTTGTCCGCATCTTCTTTACAAATGTATAGCTTCGGACCTGCCTCGATTTCACGGTTTCCGCGGTTTTCTGTGGGGTGCAGGGGCGGGGTTGCTGTGCAGGGCTCCTTGCCTGTGATCTCGATCTCAACCGGATCCCAGACGAAGAAGTACCTGTTTGCAGTCGGATCCACGAGTTTGCGGTTCTCTGCATAAAGGGTATCCATGCTGATGCTGATATCAGTTTCACCAACACCCATTTCTATAAAGAACTTGCGAATTGCCTCGGGGAGAATACCTCTTCTGCGAAGGGCACGCAGGGTTGGCAGCCGTGGGTCGTCCCAGCCTGAATACTCTCCGTCCTCGATAGCCTTACGCAGTGCACTGGTACTGAACTTTCCGAACTCGTGCATCTTCACGCGACCCCAGTGTGTGGTTTTCGGGTATTCCCATCCAAGATAGTCGTAGATATAGGTCTGGCGTTTCTCACTGTCCATCAGGTCCTTGCCTCTGATAATGTGGGTCATACCGAGTTCATGGTCCTCGATGGCACCCTCAAAATCAAGCAACGGCCAGACACAGTACTTATCTCCTACCTCCGGACGCGGATGCGGGGTCTTGACTATTCTGAAAGCACCGAAGTCACGCAATGCAGGGTCCTTGTGCCTGATATCCGTCTTGATACGCAGGACAGCGGATTTCTCTTCGTATTCTCCGGCTGTCATTTTCTCCCAGTGTTCTAGGTTCTCTTCAGGACTGACGTCCCTGTGAGGGCATGGTTCTTTTGCATCCTTGAATTTCTTGAAATCCGCACCGTCACAGAAGCAGACATACGCATGTCCCATTTCTATGAGTTTTTTCGCATAATCATAATATACGGGGACCCTGTCAGAGGCGATAACTACTTCGTCAGGGTCTGCCCCGAGCCATTTGCAGTCATCTATATACCAGTCATATGCCTCGAGCATGGGGCGTTTAGTCTGGGGATCGGTGTCATCGAAGCGTATGATGAACTTACCACCATACTTTTTCACATACTCGGAGTTTACAACAATACCGCGGGTACTTCCAAGGGTCGGCGGACCATTGGGATTTGGTGCAAAGCGCATCACGACCTTCTGTCCTTCCTCTATATCGAGTTCTTTCAGACCTTTGTCAGGTTCCTTTTTGGCGCAGAGTTCCTCGATCAGTTCAGGTGCGATCTCCTCAAGCCTGGCCTGCCATTGATCCGGATTTCCTTTTGCAACTTCGGTAAGTATTTCCTGGATAAAAGGAGTAACTTCCTTTGCCTTTGAACGCAGGTGAGGGCATTCACCCATAACACGACCCATAACGGCTCCTATCTGTGGCGCCTGTCCGTATTTTACAGCATTCTGGAGTGCATATTTTTCTACTGTCTTTTTGTCATCATCGGTTAATGTCATCTGTATTCTCCGCAAAGATAGAATCTCGATTAAGATCGATCAAAATTTTACTGATCACGATATGCTAGGTGAATTGTAAGAACCTGACTTAAATGTGCTCACTCAGGCTTGCCTATCTCTCTTATATGGGCTGCCTTGGAGATCACATCACAGATATCGCTTTCAAAATCAGACATGAACTGTTCCACCGCATCGCCTGCAACAGCTCCGTGGGAAGAGGGCTTGATAAGTTGTTCTTGCTCAAGTATACGGAGAGAATAGCGTACTTTATGAGTGGGCATTCCCGTATCCTCGGAAAGTTTCAGTATTCCGATAGGACCACGTTCGATTACCGCTTTTAAGACCATTAGATGGCGTTCTGCAAGTTCCAGTTCTTTGTTTATCTGATCGAACAGCATTATGCGACCTCATTTCCTAAAATTCCGATACCTTCGATTTCAATTTCCACAAAATCACCGGGGTTAAGTTCACCAACACCGGGAGGGGTTCCTGTTGCTATAATATCCCCCACTTCCAGTGTCATTATGCCTGATATGAACTCTATCAGGTAGGGTATGTCAAATATAAGATTGGAAGTATTGGAATCCTGCCTGATCTCTCCGTTGACACGTGTCTTTATGGGTGCGTTATCAACTTCGAATTCCTCAACCGGTACAATAAAAGG
This sequence comes from Methanolobus zinderi, assembly GCF_013388255.1. Lineage (NCBI taxonomy): Archaea > Methanobacteriati > Methanobacteriota > Methanomicrobia > Methanosarcinales > Methanosarcinaceae > Methanolobus > Methanolobus zinderi. The sequence goes on along the minus strand of NZ_CP058215.1, from coordinate 2,052,180 downwards.
CCCCACCGGTGCAAAAGTGTCAAAGCTTTTGGATCTGGTCCACTGACCATCCCTGCTCTGGAGGTCCCTGGCCGTAACATCATTGAAACAGGTAAATCCGGCGATCACGTCATAGGCCCGTTCATAACTTATGTTCTTGCACTTTTTTCCGATGATCGCTGCAAGCTCGCCCTCATAGTCAACTCTCTGGCTGGACTTAGGATAGATTATCTTATCTTTATGTCCTATCATGGACGATGAAGGTTTCAGGAAAATTATAGGCTCTTCGGGAACCTTCATACCAAGCTCGACCGCATGGTCATGGTAGTTCAGGCCCACACATATTATCTTTGAAGGAAGGCTTGGCGGAAGAACCTCAAGTTCCTCCATCTCGTATGTTTTCCCGTCACCATCATGGGAGGTGACAATCCCGTCACTGAACTCTCCGTAGAATATCTCATCGGAATATTTGAACCGGCCGAACATCAATGAACTCTTTTGCTTTCATTCTAGATAAGCATAGATGTTCTTTATGCAGTTAAGTTCGTATCTGCAATACGAAAAAAGAAGATTGTGGAATTAAAAAGCAAAAGTTTTCCTGTTAACATAGTATTTTGATCTGCCGCCTGAGGATTTAGAGGTATTTTTTTTCTTCATCTTTTTCTTCTTGCTGCTCTTTTTAGGAGCTTTCTTGTTTTCAACGTCAAATCTTACCTTATGTATTGCAAGGTCTACTGCCAGTCCCCTGAGCATCCACCTCAGGGCCTGGGCCTGCAGGTGCTTCATTTTATCTGTTTTTCCTGCAAATTCCAGGGCAGCTTTTGCTGTTGCTTCCCTGCCGGCCATTTTCTGCAATTCATACAATTCCATCCCGGATAAAAGGTCCTTTGATCCCGGATGCAGTCTCTTATACATCTTTGCGGAAGGGAAAGGAGTTGAATTCATTGCTGATATCTTACGTCTGAGGTTATTCGATATCGGTGCGATTTCAATATCCATAATGCATTTTCTGTCATTCGGATATTCTATCCGGACCTTTTGCTTTGATTTTGAAAGCCTGTCGGCTCTCTGGTTCTGTATCCTAGGAACCCATCTGAAATGTATATCAAGTTCGTACTGTTTGATAATAGAACTTATATCCTCATATATGGCCTTTATATGATGGTTTTCTATCGGGTAGATACCTCGCATCTGGTAGATCACGGTCTGGCTGTCCCCGATCACAGTAAGAGGTCCCTGTCCGTCAGCTTTCACATATTCAAGCATGCCTTTTTTCAGGGCAATATATTCTGCAAAAAGAGCGTTATTGCTATTGCTTTTATCAAGGCGGTCGTTTCCGAGTATCGAGTATGAGCTGTTGTTAAGTGTAACCACCCAGCCCACCCCCATACAGCCACCCGGATTAGGACTGCATGAGCCGTCAAAGGTAATTAGATCCATGTCTCTGGTACTGATTATCTCTATGGTTTTCAGCCGTACACAGGATGTTATCCCTTGCATAAATAATATTATTTTATGACTATATAATATTGTGGAATTGTAAGTATTTATAATTCAAAATATCTATTTATATTGGGGAATCTATATAGTACATTCAAGCATATGTGTGCTTTCATGAAAAAACCATGGAGGGGAAAAATCACATGCTCCGTGAATCTCAGGGAGATATAAGATGAAACACAGGCATGAGTATCATGCAACACCACGCAGACTGCGTGAGCGTGATAAGTTCGAGTAGAGTATAGATATTTCCTTTGATGAATCGCTCAGTGCAGTTTGCTTTAACTGAGCAGCCCCATCTTACTTTTTAACCGAATACTGTTTTTAGAATAGTCAGAACTGGATTTTGGAATTATAAAAAAAGTTTGAAGTGCATTATCGCAAAGATAGCACAGAATCCTTTGGTTAAAAGGACAGGGTCACTGTATAAGATGATGTTTCATCACATCAGTTCCCCTGTCCTCCATATTCCATTATCAGATAAATTCCAGTAACTTGAATGCTATCACAATTGCCACGATACCCACAAGCCAGAATTTTATCATTTCATTGGGGGGTATCCTGACGTCCACCTGGCCACTTTCAGATCCGCTAACTCCGGGATTTCCGGTACGTGATATGTCTGATCCGGGCATTTGCATGTCCTTTTCAGCTTTGCCGGCAGAAGTATCACCAGTCAGGAAGGAGTCTGATACGGGAGCTGTTTCAGGCTCAGAGCCAATTATGCTTCCGGTTATCTCTTCTTTGCTGGAGATTGGAGATACCACTTCTTCTGAATTTTCTTCATCCCTTTCTACACCTGATACGGCAGCAAAAGTAATTTCCTCCTCGTCCTGGGTGGGAATTTCCTGCGAAAATTCATCCTCTCTTGTTTCCGGTCCTACAAAGGTGTTATCATCGAAGCTTTCATCCTCATTACTGTTTCCAAGGCCGGAAAAGATTGATTCCTCCCCTACAGGTGGTGTGAATCCTATACTCTGGTCTTCTGCCTTTTCAGTAACCCATTCATCTTTTTGCTCTGCCTGAGGATGTATTATCTCAAATTCATCGGAATCGGAAAACTGCTCTGATTCCGAGTCGATTGTGGGCTCGAAGGTGTCCGTTTTTCCTATAAGGCCCTGGTAATCTGGATCTATCTCGATCGCATGGTCAAAACTTCTCTGTGCGTCATTGAAACGCCCCATCTTTTCCAGAACACGCCCTTTCCTGAACCATGCCTCGGCATTATATGGGTTATAATCCAGTGATTTGGTATAATACTCTACCTGTTTTTCCTGTGTTTTGGCAGTTTCAGCCATATTGAACCAGGTTTCAGCGGCTTTTAATTTCTTTTTTGTTTTTACTTCGTCCATCATTCCCATAATAACACCTTGTATCAACAATCATAGATCGAATTTCATCATGATATTAGCCGGAAGGAATCTTCCATCGTTATAAATAGTTATATAATAGTATATAAATAATTACTTTGATGAAATCGGACGTGATCTCTTTCTTATAGTTATGGTAGGCGTTGTCAAAACTTATTTGTGGAATGTCTGCTACTAAAATTAAATGCCGGGGATCATATGATAAAAAAATCAGATAATGATGATTACATCAGTGCAAGAGAAAGGCGACAGCTCCTCGCAGCACTGAATACCCGTCTTTTCTGGGTAGGTGAAGAAGTACCATATCGTACTGAGGTTGATGGGAATGTATATAATTTCCATGAGATCGTCTGGGATTTGCTTATGAAAAAAGAGCTTACGGATGAGGACCGTAAGCAGATAGACAATTATATTTCCTACCTCCAGGATAAAGCGAACGAGGATAAACTTGAACTAAAGACCGAGAGGTTGACAAGGGAAGAAGCAAAAAGGCTCTTTGACGAAGCAGCAGGCCTGATGCGCACGATAATGGACCTTAAGGACATCGAGGAAGGTAAGGCAAAAGAAAAAAGGAAGCAGTTCCATGAAGTGTTCGCACGTCAGCGTGTGGCCGAAGCCAGAAGATGGCTACGTTTTTTAAAAGAAAACACTTAGATCAAAATAGATATAGTCTAATGGCTCCGGCTTTCATCATCCTGAAATACATACTCGAAAGACCACATGGGCAATCCTTCAACTTCTGTATTCTCCAGGTGCTCCATCTCGTGGGCGGCATAATAGGCCGAAGGGCCTGTGAACATCACAACGTTCTCAAGTGTGTCCCCGATGAAGATCTTTCTTTTCTCCGTGCTTATCTTCGCCACAAGTATCCTTTTTGCATTGAGGGTTATTGAATGTGGTCTGATGAGCAATACCCTTGATTCTTTGTTGCCGCATTTTTCCAGTCGGTTCACATGTCCTTCCTTTTTTAACACTTCAGGGTCTATAAGCAGGTATATCTCTTCTACAGTGTTTCCGATCTTCGTTTCTTCGTCATAGAGAGTATAGACCTTCATAACAGAGATACTTTTCAGATGCTCTGCAGAATAACTCCACGCCCCTCCAATTTTCAGTGATAGCAGCATTGGATAAAAAGCGTCCCTGGGAAGGTCGAAATTTCTGAAGATGGCTTCCTCCCTGGCACTGAAAACGAGCATGGATCTCAGGTCACTTACTTTCATGGTTTATTAACTATTGTATCATAATGATAAATAGCTATAGCAGAATGATTATTTTCTCAATGGCTTAAATCTGCCCTATCCCATTCCCCCTTACTCTTCAGAGCTGTTATCAGATATCTCTTCTTGTCCTGTATTGTTCTGGGTTTCTGAAATATTCCCGGAGAATGGCTGTTCAAAGGTTCCCAGGGGTGTATCAAAATACAGTACTCCCTCAACACTCCATACAAGCTCTCCCTGTCTCAGGGCACTGAAGATCGTAGCCGGTACAATTGTTGGTTCTGTAGTAAAGTTGGTTGATGTCCTTCTGCCTTCTTCAGGCGGTATCTCAACAGCTTCCTCAAAGCTTCCGTTGCCGATGTTCACATCGTTTGCATAGACTGTATAATTCATTCTTTCAAGTCTGGCAGTGACATCGTTTGGGTTGTAGATATCAAGGGTTACATTCAGGTCGATAAGATCCGAGCTGAACTCGTTAACCTCGATACTCCTTACAGTGATCTCAGTATCTTCTATTGCTCTTATCTGCTCTTCCCGGCTTTCACAACCCATACTCATAATGCCTGCCAGCAGAATAAGAAAAACCACTCCGCTCATCAACACATATCTTCTCATTTCGGAACACTTCCGTATCTTCCCATTTGCCCATAAAAAAGATTCCCGGACCGGCTTAAATCACATTAGGAAACTGAAATACTAATACGGGTATTTCTCTGAAGGCAGGTTCTAAAAACCCGGTTGAAAACATTTTCAATCTGCTTTAATACAAAAAGCGGAAAACTAGATTTATATCCTACTACTTTCATTAGATTTATACTTACATAAAGGAGCATGGATTATGAAGGTAAGAATGGTAAAATGCACTGACGTGGGCATCGGCAATTGTAGCTACATGGCAATGGGATATGACCTGGAAGAAGTTGAACAGAAAATGTTCGATCATGTTGACACCGAGCACAAGGACCTGCTTGAAACAATGTCCCATGAAGAAGTCCACGAACTGAAACACAGGATATCAGCCTTCCTTGGGAGAAGCTGTGGCTGTGGTCATCTTCCAAAACCCTGAAAAAACTGAAAACCTTACCTGTATAGGTGCCTCACAGCTTGACACGCCCTATGATGGTCATACATGTCTTTCTGCGAGGCAACTATGAAAGGAGGGCTTACTTAAGACACATTGGTCCGTATTTGGTATTAGTAAAAAATCGTATAAATACTAATAAGCAATAATGTTCCTACACATTATTTCTTTTCTATGAAATTCTTTTTTAAATAGTTCTACTGTGTCTGATATTATTCCTTCTCTGGCATAAGCTACATATACCGACGACCAGAATACTGTATCGGGAGTTGATATTTTGAAAGCACTTGTATTCGGAGCGGACGGCTTTGAGGATGTGGAACTGATCTATCCGTATCACCGTCTTAAGGAAGAAGGAGTGGATGCAAAGATCGCATCTCTCCAGAGGGGAACAATTACGGGCAAACACGGCTACTCTGTTAATGTCGATCTGGGTTTTGATGAGATTGATCCTGCAGAGTATGACCTTCTGGTAATTTCCGGTGGAAAGGGTCCTGAGAAGATGCGCCTTGATTCTAATGCACTTGAAATAACCAGGCATTTCTTTAAAGAGAACAAGCCTGTTGCGGCAATATGCCATGGCCCCCAGCTATTGATCTCTGCTGGTGTTATCAAAGGCCGGAAGGCTACAAGCTGGCCGGGAGTTATCGATGACCTGAAGGCCGCGGGTGCGGACATATATGATGAGGAAGTCGTGGTCGATGGTAATCTGATCACTTCCAGAAGTCCTCATGACCTGTTCGCATTTGGCAGGGAAATGATGGAACTTCTAAATAAATGATTGATCAATAAAAGCCGGAGCATCAATGCTCCATTATTTTTTCCATGGTGTTTTCCACTCCAAGGGCAACACCTTCAACTTCAATTCCACCTTTTCCCTTTGCTCCGTCACCCACAACAAAGAGATTCTTAACCGGGGTTATATTTGTCAGGTCAGAACCGGAAGATGACCTGTTCACAGGCCAGTCGTTGGAATATGACTGGATGAGGAGTACTTCATATTCCTTGCCTGCAAATATATCCTCAAGATCCTGAAGTCCGAGCTCGATTTCTTCATCAAGTCTGTCGAGATTTTCCGGGAGAACGCACTGATGTGACATTGTTAGGTGTTTTCCCGCAGGAGCAAGGTCCGGATCGATGTTGGTCACCTCATTGATGCCGTTCACTCTTTTCCCGTAGGGTGTGAGCAGCACTCCGCCGTGGCCTATGAGGGGCTTATCTGATGAGAGGCAAATTTTAACACCGGCAGATGGTTTCAACTTTTTCGCCTCATCAATGTATTTTCTTATGTCTCCGTTTCCTGCTACACCATTCAGCAGGCCGGTTGTGATTGAGTGCCCTACGTCACTTATGACCAGGTCAGAGATGTATTCCTGACCGTCTGCAAGCACTCCTTTTACATTTCCGTTGTCAGTTAGTATGCCGGTGACCTCTGTGGATGTATGTATGGTGCCGCCGTTTGCTTTTACGATATCAGCGAGTGCATCGGTGATGGCCTTACACCCACCAAGAGGTACTCCGGCACCTCCGTAGCGGTAGAGATTCTCAATTATCTCAAATGCTTCTTCAACAGGCACGTCCCTGGATGTCAGGCTGAGTGCCCATCCAAAGAAAGAGTCTGACATGCGGTAGGTCCAGTCCTGGTCCAGATGTTTTTTGCACCATTCATAAAAGGAGCCTTCACTGGGTGGGTTCTTCCTTGTAGTAATAATGTAGAATGCAAGTTTCATGCGGTTGATAAGGGAGAACGGCATTTTGAAGTCCTCAAAAAGCAGATCTTTATGTCCGAACTTATAGTCCGTGTCTCCTCTTTTTCTGGGTATCCTGATAACAGCTGTTGGTTTTTTGCGTATTATCTCCACATCGGCACCCACATCTTCCAGCAGCCTGGCAAGGGGTCCGGAGGGCCCGTGGGGTATCATATGCAGTGCACCAGTGGTTAGTTGAAAACCTTTGTATGGAATATTTGTGAACCTGCCGCCGATTATGGGGAGGCGCTCGAATACCTCTACCTCGTATCCTGATTCTGAGAGCTTGGCTGCACTTAAAAGTCCTCCCAGCCCGGCACCGATAATAATTGCCTTCATTTTATACCTCGATCGCTTTAACCGGGCAGTATGCAGCGCACATGCCACAGTTTGTGCAGTTGTCCTTCATGCTTGCCCTGACTCTTACTATTATGGCATCAAATTTGCAAAATGTGGCACATTGGCCACATCCAACACAATTATCGTTTATTTTCATAGAACCTCACCGGACTTTCTTTAATAAAATGACTAACAATAAAAGCATTATCGTCCCGATACAACTTATGCACATAGGATTGCTGTTTCTGGCGGACGGATTTGCAGGTTGTTTATTTCTCCCGGGAATCCTTTCTGTCATCCTGTGTCATAATATGTTCCTGACATAGTAAAAAATAGAAAAATATATTATTATCTTCGATTATTTATATCTCATGGACGAGGTCGATATTTCCATACTGGAACATCTTTCCGGCAATTGCAGGAAACATAGTACGGTTATCGCAAGTGAACTCGGTGTGGCCACATCCACGGTTCACAAGCGAATTGAAAAAATGTATGATTCAGGCATTATCAAAGAATTTACCATAAAGGTAGATCCTGATGTTGTCGGGTTTAATATTACTACTTTTGTAGGGATAAACCTCGAACCAAATCAGAGTGCAGGTGTTATCGAGCGACTTAATGAGATCGATGATGTTCTGGAAATATATGAACTTCTGGAACCCTATGATCTGCTTTTAAAAGTACAGACATTTGATGTGCACACACTGAAGGAAAAAGTGCTGGTCCCCATCAGTAATATGGAAGGTATTAAAAAATCCGATAGCATACTGACTACAAAATGTCATAAAGATACTAGTCTTTCTATCCGCAAGAAATCTTGAACAATCTAGATGTAATGATTATTCATGATAATTACTCGGAACCTATTTATACTTACATGATAGTTTCATCTTTGGTGATCAAATGCGAAAAGAAGTGATCCAAGTGGTATCACGGGACAATGGAGGACTTGTTTCCAAGAAGATCAAGGCAGCGCCTTATGAGTTCACCATTGCTACACGTGCCAAGTGGGAAATGGTAATCTCCGATGAAGACCTCGAAATCCGTGCGGGTGAGTTTAAAAGGGTCACAGTGAAGGAGATCACCCTGGAGCCTGATATGGTAGCTATTCCATGTACTTTTACGCACCATGCAATAGTTTCGTTGATCAAGGTGGGTGCTAAGGGTGGAGCAAAGCCTGTGGACAGCGAACGTGTAATCAAACATGCATATGTACTGGGCCAGGAGAATGGCAGGATCAGGGAAGGCGATCTGATAGCCGTACTCAATATTTTCCCGATAATGTTTACCCGTGAGGCTCTGAACCCCAGAGCAGTCAGGTAATCGGGGGTAAGTTAATGGAAACCTGTACTATCTGTGGTGACCTTCAGGACTATAAGCATTATGAAGGCTACAATATCTGCACTGCATGCGTGGATATCATGGAAGATGTCATGGGAGAGTATTTCGTGCGCACAATTAGGAGTAATATTCCCAAGGCGCATGCTGGCTATCTGAGATATCTTAACAATACTACCAAGTACATCTCTGATTATAAGAAAATAACAGAGAAATCCCATCAACATACAAGAGATGTTGGGGATCGTGTATCCGAGGCTATGGAAAAGAATAACGGGCATCCTTCGAAGCAGCGGTATTTCGAGCATATGCAGAAGGTGCTTGACTGGCTTGAGGGCACTCCGCAGTTCTATCATTACTACTTCAAGGAATATTATGTATGTCCCGGATGCGGGGCTTCTATCTTTGAGAAATATTCCCGGCGCAATTTGGGAGACTGGCTGATAGTAACATGTTCGGAATGCGATATGGTGATTAAAAAATACTATTCTCCAAAGCAGGTGTGACCCGGTATTTTGATATGCGGGATATTCCTGCCTTCTTTAATTTATTTGCTTAACTTCTTCCTTCTGCACTATGTTACTGTTCTTAACTTATCCTTACGTCAGTATATGCAAAAACTGAGTCTGCTTGCATGTATCATTGTTTAAATACTTATCTTTTATTCATATAGTGCTCAAATCTGAATTTCTGAGTTCTATAGCCTTGATTGCCACAATTTAAATATAATGAATTTATATCAACTAATAGCCAACTCAATCTATTGAAAAATATATCAAAAGATATGATTTGATTTATTTAATTGCAGACTTGGTATATGAAAAAAACACACAGAAGGTATTTTATACATATAAAAAGTCTACGTAATAACCCTCAGGAGAATTGTTATGTCAGAAATAATCGATATGGGTAACATAATATATAGTTACATACCGGTTGCAATAATTCTTGTTGTGGCATTACTGATGCCTCCTCTGACCATGTTCTTAGTTAAGGCACTAAGTCCGAGGAGTAAATCTGCAGCAAAATATCAGACATATGAAGCCGGTTCGGTCCCTACCGGGGATGCCAGAATACAGTTCAATGTCGAGTATTATCTTTATGCCATTGCTTTTGTTCTCTTTGATATAGAGGTCCTGTTCTTATATCCATGGGCTACTATCTTCAAAGGACATGGAATTACTCAATTAGCAACCGTCGAAATGCTGGTCTTTATTTTTGTTGTATTGTTCGGTTACGTCTACCTCTTAAAGAAGGAGGCTCTTAAATGGATGAAGTAGAGCAAACAGAAGCTGAACAGACCGAAGTTGAAGAAAACGAAGCTGAAAATTTCGGGTATGATGATGTTCCCGGTGTCACACTTACAGACAGCAATGCGATCAGTGACTTTTTGAAGAAAACGAAGGTTCAGGATGTTCTTAACTGGGGAAGGAAGAATTCACTCTGGTTTACGGTAAATGCAATGGGATGCTGTGGTGTGGAGCTGCTTTCCACAGGAATGGCCCACTATGATACCGACCGTTTCGGAATCATCCCTCGTAACTCTCCAAGACATGCCGATGTGCTCATTATCAGCGGATATGTGACAAAGAAGTACCTGCCTGCACTCAAAAGGGTCTGGGATCAGATGCCTTCACCCAAGTGGGTAATCGCCTTTGGAGACTGTGCCATAAGCGGTGGTCCTTTCTATGAGTCATACAGCACTCACCAGAACGTTGATGAGATCTTCCCGGTGGATGTTTTCGTCCCGGGCTGTCCTCCAAGATGTGAGGCTCTTATTCAGGGTTTTGTTGAACTTCAGAAAAAGATCGAAGCTAAGAAAGATAGGGGTACGGAATATTGAGGTGAAAAAATGGATGCCAATACTATAATTGATTCACTTTCAGGTCAGTTCCCTGATGATATATACGATACCGATGTTGAGTCCGGAATCAGAATACTTGCCAAGGTAAAACCTGAGAATGTAGTGGAAGTATGCAGATATCTCAAGGAAGAACTGTCCTTTGACCACCTAGGTTGTGAGTTCGGTGTTGATTACCCGGACAGGAATGAGATTGAGGTCGTATACCTCATAAGCTCATATGACCATCCTGTAGTACTTACCTTAAAGGCGATCCTTCCAAGGGACAATCCAGAGATTGAATCGGTTGTTCCTGTTTACTGGAATGCCAACTGGTACGAAAGAGAAACCTACGAACTGCTTGGTGTGAAGTATATCAACCACCCGGACCTCAGGCAGCTTGTACTTCCGAAAGAGATGCTGGGCGAGTGGCCACTGCGTAAGGATTACAAGGGCTTCCCCAATAAGACAGCTAAGAATTTGGTGTGAGGATTCATTATGTTGGAAGAAAAAGTTGGACCTTCTGAAATGATAGTACACATCGGGCCACAACACCCGATGCTACCGGGACCGTTCAGACTGAACGCCAGGCTGAGGGGTGAAACGGTTGTTGATTCCGAGGTCGAGATGGGCTGGATCCATAAAGGGATCGAAAAGATACTTGAGAATAAAACGTATCTTCAGGGAATAACCATCGTTGACAGGATATGCTATCTTGCGGCACTGAGCAATGAAGAAGCTTATGTCGGATGTGTCGAGAAGCTTGCAGGTATAGAAGTGCCTGAAAGATCACAATACATCCGTGTTATTGTCGAAGAGCTTTCCAGATTACAGAGTCACCTGCTTGGTATGGGAGAATATGCTTCCTTTGTTGGTTTTGTAAGTATGTTCATGTACACCATCAAGGAAAGGGAAGATGTACTGAGTTTACTTGACTCCATTACAGGAGCCCGTATCACTCACAGCTTCCTGAGATTCGGTGGTGTCAAGGATGATATTCCGCCCGGTTTCAGGGATGACGTCAAGCGTGTTTTCCCCAATGTCAGAAAGGCTATTGATTCATATGAAGACATGTACAGCACGGATTCAATCTACAGGGCAAGAACTGTAGGTGTAGGTGTGCTGACAGCCGATGTTGCAAAGGATCTGGGAGTCTCGGGACCACCACTCAGGGCAACCGGTGTACCTTTTGATATCAGGAAGGATGAACCCTATCTTGTTTATGAGGACCTTGATTTCAAGGTATGTACGGAAACAGCCGGTGATGTCTATGCAAGGATACAGGTCCGTCTCGATGAGATGCGTGAAAGCATGTATATAATCGAGCAGTGTCTTGACCAGATGCCTGAAGGACCCCTGTTCGCTGAAGACACTCCCTATGGCAAGAGGTCTCCTGTCATGAGAATTCCTGCCGGTGAGGTATATCACCGTGTGGAAGACCCAAGAGGAGAAATGGGATTCTATATGGTCTCCGATGGCTCAGACAAACCATACCGTGTGAAGATCAGAGGTCCGGTCTACCCCACACTGCAGACATTGCCACCTCTTCTCAAGGGTGTCAAGGTTGCGGATATCGTGGCGATTGCCGGAAGTATGGACACATGTACCAGCGAGGTTGACAGGTGATAATTATGGAGTTACCGGAAATTTTATTCAATCCTCTTGTTAGGGGTATCCTGGGTCTGTGCCTGATGGGTGCAATATTCCTTGGTGCCATGGCTGCCGTATGGTTCGAGCGTAAACTCTCGGCAGACATCCAGCAGAGATACGGTCCTATGAGAGTAGGTCCCCATGGAGTGTTCCAGCTGGTTGCCGATGCTATCAAGCTGTTCACAAAAGAAGACATTATACCAAAGAATGCTGACAGGCTATTGTTCGTCGCAGCACCTATTCTTCTGATGGGCTCTGTCTTCCTGATGCTTGTGGCAATACCCTTTGGTGCTGTAGTTATAAACGGGGATACCTATCCCATAGCCGCAACAGAGATGGATATAAGTATTCTCTATATAGAGGCCATGTCCTCGATATCGATCGTCGGTATCTTCATGGTGGCATACAGTGCCAATAACAAGTATTCTCTTCTTGGTGCTTTCAGAAACTTCGCACGTATGATCGGATACGAGGTACCACTTGGTATCTGTGTCGTGAGTGTAGCCATTATGGCAGGTTCACTGAACATCGTACAGATCGCGGAGGCACAGAGTCCGCTGTGGTTCGTTGTATTGCAGCCTTTAGGTTTTATAGTGTTTGTTATCGCTCTGCTGGCTGATATGGGACGTCTTCCCTTCGACCAGAACGAATCAGAAGAAGAACTTATTGCAGGATGGATCACCGAATACACAGGTATGAGGTTCGGTCTTGGTTTCTTCGCAGAGTACATCCACCTTATCCTTGGTTCAATGCTCATTGTACTGTTGTTCCTCGGAGGCTGGAACCTGCCTGAATTCCTTACTTCGAATTTGATACTCGGTATTATCCTCCCGACTGCCTTCTTCCTTGGAAAGGTTGTTCTGGTGATGCTGGGAATCATAGCTCTCAGATGGGCTGTCCCGAGGTTCAGGATCGATCAGGTAGTAGATCTTAGCTGGAAACGCCTTCTGCCTTTATCCCTCCTTAATCTCGGATGGGTAATCGCACTTGGTCTGCTGGGGGTATGAATAGATGGTCATTAAAAATTTAATGAAAGCTGTTAAGAACATTTATTTCGGCCCTCCTGTTACAAGAATGTGTCCGGAAGTACCCACAAAGCTTGCAGACAGGTTCAGGGGCTTACAGAAACTTGACAAGAGTAAATGCATAGGTTGTGGAATATGTGCAAATACATGTCCCAACAATGCAATTAAGATAGTAAAGGCCCGTGTTAGTCCGGGCAGTGACAAAAAAAGATGGTTCCCTTCAATTGATATAGGCCACTGTCTGTTCTGTGGTCTTTGCATTGATCAGTGTCCCAAAGATGCTCTCTCAAACAGCAAGGTATACCTTACAGGTATCATCCGCTGGCAACATGAGGATCTTCTCTTTACGCCGGATATGCTGGCAAGGGAAGTTGATATCAATGCTGAGGAAGAGGCCGGCGAGGAGGTGAGCAGATGGACCCCACAGTAGGTACCATCATTGAACTTATTATTTTCTCAATCCTGGCCTTCACAGCGATACTTTTCTCAATATTCGTTGTGAGTGCAAGGAATGTTGTCAGAGCAGCGATCGCACTGGTAATATCCATGTTCGTAGTTGCAGCCCTGTACATCATGCTGAATGCCCAGTTCCTGGGAGTTGTCCAGGTACTCGTATACATAGGTGCAATTGGTGTATTGATCCTGTTCGCAGTTATGCTTACAAAAAAGGAGTTTGGTACGGATGATGAATAAAGAAATAACGATTAAACCGATGGAGATTCTCACATCAGTATACAACTTCTTCAGGCCACGTATACTCGGGATGACAGTCGCATTCCTTTTCCTGGCTGTCCTCATGGTATCTGTGTTCTTTACAAGCTGGCCATCTGTTGACCAGATTCCACAGAACCTTGACGACCCAAGTAATATCCAGGGAATCGGAGTAATGATCTTCACGGACTTTGTAGTACCCTTCGAGATCCTCTCGATAGTATTACTATCCTCACTCATGGGTGCTATCTACATGGCAAAAGGAGATGGTAGCCAGTGATACCCGTTGAACTCTACATAGGTCTTGCCGTGATCATATTCACCATAGGTCTCTATGGTTTCATGACACAGCGCAGCGGTATCCGTATGTTGATGTCTGTTGAACTCATGCTCAACTCCGCAAACCTGAACCTGGTTGCATTCTCAAGCTATAATGCAGACCTTACCGGACAGGTATTCGCTCTGTATTCAATTGCACTTGCAGCTTGTGAGGCAGCAATCGGATTTGCGATACTTATGGCCATCTTCAGGATGAAAGATACGATCAATCTTGATTCATTTAACGTATTGAGGTGGTAAAAATGGCAATTGGAGATTTCGCATTCTTAATACCACTACTACCCGCACTTGCATTTGTACTGACTTTCTTCCTAGGGAAGAAGCTTCCAAATGGCGGTGCAATAATACCAATAGCGGCGATCGCAACGTCTTTTGTGATCTCTCTACTTATTACATTGAACCTGCTTCAGAACCCTGAAGAGGTTATTACTCAGTCTTACAGCTGGTTTGCTCTGTTCAATGTGGGTGTCCTTGTGGACCCGCTGGCAGCAGTAATGCTCACAATGGTGACATTTGTCAGTCTGCTCATACACATCTATTCAGTAGGCTACATGTCCCATGACGCAGCACCTTCCAGATACTTTGCAGAGACTGCGCTTTTCACAGCTTCAATGCTGAGTCTTATACTTTCAGACAACATCCTTCAGCTCTTTGTCAGCTGGGAACTTGTTGGTCTGTGTTCTTACCTGCTCATCGGATTCTGGTACCAGAAGCCTTCCGCGGCAACAGCTGCAAAGAAAGCTTTCCTGACAACCAGGATTGGTGACGTTATGTTTCTTGCAGGTATTGTCCTGTTGTTCGCAGATCTGTTTACGATCTTCAACGGCACGATCCCCGCAGGTACCTACATACTCAGGTTCGACGAGATATTTGCTCACATTCCGGAAATAGCAGCGATCAACGCTAACATACTTGGAATGGAAGTGAGCCATATTACTATTATAACACTGCTCTTCTTCGGAGGTGCGGTAGGTAAATCAGGTCAGTTCCCGCTTCATGTGTGGCTTCCTGATGCAATGGAAGGTCCTACAACCGTTTCAGCTCTCATACACGCAGCAACAATGGTTACAGCCGGTGTCTATCTGGTTGCAAGGACATTCCCGATGTTCATAGCAGCACCTGATTCACTGCTTGTGGTCGCATACCTTGGTGCATTCACAGCGATATTCGCAGCAACTATGGGTATTGTGATGAACGATCTCAAGCGTGTGCTTGCATACTCCACCATCAGCCAGCTCGGTTACATGATGCTGGGTCTTGGTGTCGGAGCTGCAATCGGTGCAGAAGCAGTGGGTGTTTCACTCTTCCACCTGATCAACCACGCATTCTTCAAGGCTCTTCTCTTCCTGTGTGCAGGCAGCGTGATCCACGCAGTGGGCACACATGATATGAGACAGCTCGGAGGAGTGGCCAAGGTCATGCCGATAACTGCGCTGACAATGATCATTGCAGCATTTTCACTTGCAGGATTCGGTATACCCGGTACATCCATTGGTTTCAGCGGTTTCATGAGTAAGGATCCAATAATCGAGAGTGCATACCTCTTCGCTGAGAGCAGCGGAATGTGGTTGCCATACCTGTTCTCGATCGTTGCAGCACTGCTGACATCCCTGTATATATTCAGGCTGATCTTCATGACGTTCTTCGGTAAACCACGTACGGATTACGGAGGACACGAGTCACCTGCTTCAATGACAATCCCACTCTCCATACTCGCATTGTTCGCACTGGTCTTCGGTGCTCTTACAAGAACATCGTTCTATCATTTCCTTGAAGAGACCTTTACGAACAACTTCGTGAACATGGATATCCCTGCACTTGCGGAAATGGGAGGCTACCACCTTGCATCCCATGCAGGACACGAGCCTCTGCTCATATTATGGATGCCATTGATAGTTGCAGTTGCAGGTCTTCTGATCGCATATCTGGTATACGGACTGAAGATAGTCAACATGGATAACCTTGTTTCAAGGAACAATCCTGTTTACAAGCTTCTTTACAACAGGTACTATCAGAACGAGATCTTCACAGACTTCTTCTCTGTAAAAGTGATCTATGAAGGATTTGCGTTTGCATCCCGTTCCGTCGAACGTGGATTTGACTGGCTCGTCAACTGGATAAGCGATATTACGATCGAGACCGGAGAATCTGTACGTCAGTTCCAGACCGGAGTGATACAGACCTATGCAACCACCGTTGTTGCGGGAGTCGGTCTTCTGATCATACTTATCAGAGTGATCATGGAGGTAATCTGATGATATTATCTTTAATCGTGCTGATACCTCTGATATTTGCAGCACTTACACTACTTACAAAAACAAAAGAACAGGCAAGGGGAATGGCCCTTGTAGCAACAGTTGCAGTACTGATACTCACATTGTATATGTACTTCAACTTTGACAGTACAATAGCGACTAACCAATTTGAGGAAATGTACCAGTGGGTTCCATCCCTGGGAATAACCTATCATCTTGGTGTGGACGGAATTGCAATGCCATTGATACTTCTCAATGCTATCGTGCTACCGTTCCTTATCCTCTACACATGGAATGACGACAGGAAGGCTCCAAATAAGTTCTATGCACTCATTCTGGCAACAGAGGGTGCAGCTATCGGTGTATTTGCAGCACTGGACTTCTTCCTGTTCTACATATTCTGGGAACTTACTCTCATACCGCTCTTCTTCATGGTGAGCATATGGGGAGGTCCCAACAAACACCACGCATCAATCAAGTTCTTCATCTACACCCATGTTGCATCTCTTGTGATGCTGCTGGGTATATTCGGACTGTATTTCGCAGCCTGGGACGCCACAGGTGTACCAAACCTGGACATCCCGTATCTGCTTTCCCAGTTCCAGTTCATCGAATCCGGTCTGATGAAGGATTTGATATTCCTTGCACTGCTGTTCGGTTTCATCGTGAAGCTGCCTGTGGTTCCGTTCCATTCATGGCAGCCTGATGCATATACCGAGGCACCTACTGCCGGTAGTGTGCTTTTTGTGATGCTCAAGATCGGTGGATACGGTATCTTCAAGATAATGCTTCCACTGCTTCCGTTCACAGCATCACCTGATCTGATGATCACAATACTTGCGGCCCTTGGTGCGGTAAGCATAATCTACGGTGCATTCGTCGCTCTCTCACAGAGGGACCTTAAGAGAATGATAGTATACTCCAGTGTAAGTCACATGGGATACGTAACCCTGGGTGCAGCCGGTCTGGTATCTCTTTCAGTATCCGGTGCAATGTTCCAGCAGTTCTCACACGGACTTATCATGAGTGTTATGTTCATGGCCAGTGGCGTGATCAACGCTGCCACAGGAACCAGGATTATCAATGACCTTGGAGGACTTGCACAGAAGATGCCAAAGCTGGCAGTGATAATGGTGCTGACCTTCATGGCTTCCCTCGGACTTCCGGGACTTACCGGTTTTGTTGCCGAGGTGTCCGTCCTTTCAGGAACATTCGTGAACCTGCCGGTATATGTGATGATCGCACTGCTTGCAATCGTTATAACAGCAGCATACCACCTGTGGGCTCTTCAGAGAGCAATGTTCGGTGTATTCAATGAAAAACTCGGCACAATCGTCGACATAAACAGTTATCAGACATTGTCCATGGGACTCATTGCAATGCTCATACTGTACTTCGGACTTAATCCAAGCCCGGTGCTTGATATGATGTTGACAAATTCAGAAAACATAATCAGCCTTATGGCTGCAATGGGGGTGTGAATCATGGATCTGATGTTATTAGCTCCTGAGCTCACTCTCGCAGTAACAGGCCTTGCTGTATTGCTCATAGGCCTTTTCCTACCAGTTGGCTCAAAAAAGATATTGGGATTCATCGCAAGTATCGGTGTCCTTGCTGCATTGGCCCTGACGGTCACAAGCCTTGGAACCGAGGCGATGATGTTCAATGATACATTGTCGATCGATGCGCTGTCCCAGTTCTTCAAGATAGTCTTCCTCGTGGTTGCATTGTTGTTTACGATCGCATCCATCAAATACATGGAAGGCAACAAGAATGCCGAGGAGTTCTTCTCCCTCGGACTATTCGCGACCATCGGTATGATGTTCGTAGCATCTGCAAACGACCTTATGGTACTCTTTGTGGCTTTCGAGCTTGCAAGTCTGGCAACCTATGCCCTTGCCGGATTTGAGAAGACGAACCAGAAGTCACTGGAAGCCTCCATGAAGTACTTCATGATAGGTTCCCTTTCAGCGGCCCTGTTGCTCTTTGGTATCAGTTTCATTTACGGAATGACAGGTACCACTAACATTCCTGCCATTGCAGAAAATGCCGCAGGTCTTGTAACAAATCCTATAGGAATCGTTGCTGTGATCCTTCTGATAGCAGGATTCGGTTTCAAGATCGCTCTTGTACCATTCCACATGTGGGCTCCTGACACATACCAGGGTTCACCATCAGTGGTCTCATCCCTGCTTGCGGCAGGTTCCAAGAAGATGGGAATTGTGGCAGCTTTCAAGGTATTTATCGTAGCCCTGATCGCACTGCAGGTCGAATGGCAGACAGTGTTCGCTATACTGGCGGTCGTCACAATGACCTATGGTAACGTGGTTGCAGTAACCCAGACCAGTGTCAAGAGGATGCTAGCATATTCATCCCTTGCACAGGCAGGTTACATCTCAATGGCATTTGTAGTACTTACACCATTGGCACTTAGCGGTGGTATACTCTACGCACTGTCACATGGCTTCATGAAGGCAGGAGCTTTCATTGCAACCGCAGCAGTGGTATACATGGTACTCTCAGAGAACAAGGATACAGAGGATCCTGACCATCTTGATAACTTCAGGGGTCTTGGAAGGAGGATGCCGATAACAGCACTCTCAATGACGATCTTCGTATTCGCTCTGGCCGGTATACCTCTTACAGCAGGTTTCACGAGTAAGTTCGTACTGTTCTCATCCACAATCCAGGCAGGATTTGTCTGGCTTGCTGTGATTGCCATACTTAACAGTGCACTGTCACTGTACTACTACGCCAAGATCGTGAAATACATGTACTTCCTGCCAACAGATGCAGATAAGGTATCAGAACCACTTCCATACACCATCGCTCTTGTCATAGCTGTGATCGGTGTCCTTGCGATTGGTTTCTGGCCCGAGCCTTTCAGCTACTGGGCAATGGAAGCAGCAAAGGTATTGATCCCGGGAGGTATCTAAGATGGCAGATTGTGATCTATGCGGAGTTGCTATTCCCACAGTCGTACCGGTTCAGGTATTCAAGCCAAGGTTCGCCCACTCCTATCCACATGGAATGTGGCAGGGACTTTGCGAGGACTGCCTGAATGCTGCAAAGGAATCACACGATAAGCAGGAAGAATCTCCTTCCTGTGGAATTGCAGGAAAATGTGATCTTTGTGGTGGAATAGAACGTCTCCATCCTGTACTTATCAGCAGGCCATCCTTCTCCAAAGGTGCGGATGAGGATACTGTCAGGCTCTGCAAAAGGTGTCTTGACTCAGTAGACAAGGCATCTGATGAATGGGAAAAGGAGAAATCCGAAAGCGAGCACGAGCACCATTGAATGAATCGGTCTTACCGATTCTTTCTTTATTCTTTTTTGAAATCTTAAGTGCTACCGCACGCCTTCCGGTCTTAAATTATTGTTTCAGATTACTGTTCTTTCCATCTGTTAATATCTCTGTCAATCTTTTCGACATCTTCATCGATTCTCTTCTGCATGTCCTCAGTCATTCCTTTTTCACCAAGGGCTCTCCTGATGTCTGATGTACTGTCATACTTTTTATCAGGAATATCCTGCAGATCAGAGATTATGTTCTCGGAAGCATGATGTTTTCTGGCAAAGTCAAGAATATCTCTTTTATTCTTCGGATATTCCATTCCTTCCAGTGCTTCCTGTACGGCGGCTGCATTGCTTCTCATATTTTCACTCCCCATAAGGTTTAGTAACTACTCATGAGTAATATTCGACCGATAGTATATATAAATACTAGAAAAACATCTACATCTGGAATTTATGTACCTATAAACCCGCTTGATAGCATTTATACGTGTAAGTGATACTGTTAGTTAAATTTGTACCTTCACATTATAATTTATTTAACATCCGTAATACTTAAATAAGCTGACACCTCATATAAATTAGGGGAAGGCAAACAGATTGCCTTATTTGTAACTAAAAGGGAGTGATAACTATGGCTATGCCAGAAATATTTTCAGCCAGTAACTTAGAAGGAGACAAAGTCATAAATTCAAAAGGTGAAGAACTTGGTAAGATAAAGGATGTCGTACTTGATGTGACTAACGATTCAATCGCTTATGTCGTGATATCCTTCGGTGGTTTTATGGGCGTTGCAAACAAGCTTTTCGGTGTACCCATCGAAGCTTTAAAGAAGAAACCCGGTGAGGACGTTTTCGTCCTGAATGTCGAAAAGGAAAGACTAAAGGATGCTCCGGGTTTTGACAAGGATAAATGGCCCGGTATTTCCGGTGAGGCACAAATGGACTACGCAGCGTGTATCTATGGTTACTATGGATATGAATGTCCGTATCAGTCAACTGAGATACTAGGTGAGAGCGAAAGGACATGGGACCGCTCACTTGAACAGCCAAGTGGCCGTACGATCGAGGAGATGGGTGGCATAAAGGAAGAAGGAAAGACCCTCGAAGGTCTTGGTGGCATAAAGGAAGAAGGAAGAACATTAAAAGGATCCAAAAGAAAATCTGAATAATGGCCGAATATGTAGAAAGGTCAACTGGAGATGTATAGGGAGTTAGTAACTCCTGCTATGTTCTTTTTTATCTTTTAATATTTTCATTAATATTCGATTTTAGCTTTGTCTGGATATAGATGCTGTTCTATTAGGTTTAGAATATTTTATAAAGCCGATCAGGTAGTTCCGTATGGCCCGATCGGCTTCTATCTAAGGTGTCCATTGAACTTGTTCTGATTGTTCACTGGCTATGGTCTGTAATTCTCATCTGCCTGAGAACTCACTGCTTAAATCTGAAGCAGTCTCATACCTCTTATCCGGTATTTTTCCCAGGTCGTCCATTACGTCCTGCGAAGCACCGTGGTCTTTGGCATAATCCAGAACTTCCTTCTTTTGTTTAGGGTAGTTTATACCTGAAAGTGCTTTCTGTACTTCAGCAGCATTGGATTTCAATATGTCACCTCCCACTCACTAATTGGATTAAACCCGGTTCACTGTTATATTCTCTGATATAAATAAATACTCTTATAATAATTTGTACAAAAAATACTTCTCTTGCCATTGAAAATCAATTTCTAAAATAAAGCATTTATATGCTTTTTAAGTTCTATGTTTCTGGAAACTTTTGCTTTGAATGAAATTTCAGGTATAAAATCTGCCTTAAACATGACTTTTTCCCGACAATATTTCTCAGATCCTACTTTAGTTGTATTATTTAATTGAATTTTAAAAAACGCTATACACCACCTGAGTTTCGTAATACTTAAATAAGCTCGAAATAGATATTTGCCGATGGAGGCAAAGCGCCTCATATCGAAAATCAAAAGGGAGTGGTTATATGGCTGTACCAAACATTTTGTCAGCTGGCAGTATGGACGGAGATAAAATAGTAAACGACCAGGGTGAAGACCTTGGAGACGTAAAAGATGTAATGATAGATCTTGAAAGCGGGTCAATTTCCTATGTAGTATTATCCTTCGGAGGTTTTCTTGGCTTAGGGGACAAATTGTTCGGAGTTCCGGTGGAAGCCTTAAGGAAAAAGCCCGACGAACATGAATTCGTTCTGGATGTGGACAAACAGAAGCTGGAAAATGCTCCGGGATTTGATAAAGATAACTGGCCTGGTACCCATGGTGACCATCAGGAATACATGAGAACCATCTATAGTCACTATGGCTACGAACAGCGTACTGCCAGGGGAACACAAATCATTGGAGAGGAAAGAGAAGAAGTGAGACCCAGAGAAGAGGCAAAGCAAACAAGAGAACAAGCTCCTGAAGCTGTGGCAGCCGCCCCGGTAGGTGCCAAAGCTGCAGTTGCGGGTGAAGAGATCAGGACAGGAGATATACAGAGTCGGGAAATCTACCAGATTCTTAAGAACGAACACGACAAAGTACTGGGTCTCTTTGATGAAGCGATAAACACTGGTTCAAGGGACACGTTCATGCAGATAAAAGCAGAATTGGACCCACATATGAACGGTGAGGAGGAAGTACTCTATCCTGTATTGAAGAAGCAAGGACGCACTCATGACATCTCCATGGAAGGTTATGAGGAACATCATGTTGCAAAGATGCTTCTATCAGAACTGGATAATATGAATGAAAAGGATGAGATGTGGATACCCAAACTCAAGGTACTGAAGGAAAATGTAAAGCATCATGTTGAAGAGGAAGAAAAGGAGATGTTTCCGGCTTCAAAGAATATTCTGAGTGAACAGAGGGCTGAAGAGATCGGCCAGAAATATCTGGACTTTAAGGACAGATATAATTCTACTCATGGTAAAAATATCTGATTCAGATATGTGTTCTTAATATGTCAGGGTCCTGCCCTGATATTTTTCTACTAAAAAATTTATACTGATTCCCCAGAAAAAAATTGTTTTTGCCTGATCAATAAAAAAGCGTATAGATTACAGCGGTGATCAGGAAACTGCTTATTCCCATGACCGCTCCTCCAACAGTGTATGTTTTCAATACTTCAGGAGTATCCATCTCCGCAAAGTCGGCCAGTATCCAGAAGTATGGGTCGTTGAAGTGAGATATCAGGAAGGTTCCCGAGGCCATGGAGAAGAGTACTATTTCTGCAGGTAATCCCAGTTCCGGCATGATCGGTATGACCAGTGCGGATGCGATGAACAATGTGACCATCCTGGAACCCTGCACGGTCTGAACTGCCGCCGCAACAAGGAACGGAATCAACAGGACAGGAATGTTCGAATCAAGCAGCATACCTCCAAGAGCTTCACCAACACCGGCCATTGCAAGGGTGGCTCCCAGTGCCCCTCCGCCACAAATATCAAGCAATACAAGTCCGCTCCTTCGTATTCCCTTTTCAACCCATGCTCTGATATCGGATGACTCAAAGTTACGTGCGGGAAGTGTCATTGCGAGGATAGCCCCCGCAAAAAGAGCTATACTTTCATGTCCGATAAGCTCTATCAGGGGTATGTTGGTGAGCAGACGTATCATAATAAGTACAATCGGAACAAGTATCGGAATATAGCTTGCAGTCCTGTATGTAAGTATCTCCGGTCTTTTTTCCTCCCTGACCATATTGTCGCAGCAATCCTCTTTGATGCTGAAACTGTAATATTTGCTGGCATAAAGATATCCCATCAGGAAAACCACTATGGCAATGGACATACCAATGATCAGAACCCGTGATGCGCTTAGCTGCATTTCATTGGTGAATGCATAGATTCCGGGTGAAGGGTACAATAGACCAAAGGATGCCATTGTTGCCAGGGCCAGGGCTACTTCTGTAAGGCCCTTCGGGAATCCGTGTTTGTCGCTCAGGTCCTTGGCTACCGGCAGAAAAATTATGAAAGCCAGTATCAGGCACATCATGGGCACCGCAAACACAAATCCGAGTAATGCGATTGCGAAAATTGGTTTTTTGAATATCTTTGTTATATCCTCAGCTATGAGTGCGGTGGCACCGGTCTTGTGCAGTATTACACCGATAATGCTACCTGAGGTGACTATTATCGCATACTGTGCAAATATACTGCTCATACCTGCGGTTATCGTATCAAGAGTGGCTTCGATTTCACCCGCAAGGAACCCCACCAATACTGACCCTGCTATCAAGCTAATGAATGGATGAACCCTCAGCCGTGCCGTTAGCACCAGCACGAAGGCCAGTGCTATAAGGAAAATGAGTAGAGGACTCATTAAGAATTAATTGGCTTTTGCTCTTATAAAGCTAACTGACCTCATTCAAATAGAAAGGCTTGTATACTATCACTTTTTACCAATCAAAAGGCGGTATGATCTGTTGTGGATTTAAAAAAAAAGTAAGGTCAGGGTCCTTCAAAGATGAAGAAGACCCTTAATTCGGGATTTAATGCTCAGCCTTCAACATATAGCAGGTAAAGGCAGCTGTTCTCTCGCATTTCCATGAATCCCTGTGTCTCTGAAATGCCTGCTTTCTCCAGAAGTACCTTCTTCCATGATTCAGGTGGAAGTGCTATCTCTCCGGTGTATGCCTTTGCACCTATCTGTGCATACTGGAGTGGTTTTCCTCCGACAGTTATTCTTTTTGCGACCTCTCTTCTGTAGGTCTGATGCATCATACATGCACTGTGGGCGGCGGATGGCTGGATCGTGTGGTTGTAATGGTCAGTGGCTTCGATGTGTACAGGATTGAAATTGCCTATTCTCTTTATGTATTCCCTGATAGCCTTGGAAAAGGGGCATATATTGGTAACGAAGCCGCATTTGCTGATCTGCTCTATACTCTCAAAGGATGAGAATACGGATTCACCGCTAACGACAGCACTTGCGAAGTCATCCCATGTCTCATATTCCTCCTCGGGGACTGATTTTGCAAGGGACTGTGCCTGTCCTACCATGTAATTGGTGAAACTTTCTACTCCCTGTTTATCTGAAATATCCTCAAAGAAGAGATATACAGAAACATCAACAAAAGGATTTGATTCAATATTCTCGGCCATATTATCACAATCACTCGATTATTTCTTCGCCTGCACTTTTACCTTTGACTATCAGAGCAAAGACACATGATGCACTGCGGAGTATACTTTTGATGTGGCGCTCGTCCACGTTTATCCTTGCCAGGTTCTCAGGCACCATCTTTACGTCTCCTGTCATTCCCTTGTTTGCAAGCTGGAGACATTCAAGAGCCTGTTTTGCAACGGTGATATTGTTAGCTGCAACTTCCCTGAACTTCTGGTGTGTAATGCAATAGTTTGAAACAGCAGAATCCCTGATGCGGTTATTGTAACTGTCAGCAACGTCAGTATCAGAATCCGGGATCGGGCCGATTCTGGATATGTATCTTCTCATGGTCGGTGCCATGGGACATGTCTTGAGAGCATAGACATATCCGATCACATCCCCGTCCTTGTCTATGATCGCAAGGTCGGTCAGTACGTTTACCTCGCCTTCCACTGTCAGAGAGGTCCTGCCCTCTTTCATTGCCACGTTAAAGGCGGGCCAGCCGACATAAGCTTCCTTTCCCATCCTTTCCGCATAGCTTTCACCCACACGGAGCCAGTATTCTACAACACCCTCCGTTCCTGCTTTGCTGACCATATCGTCAACAAGTGAATATATCGCGATGTCCATCATTGTTATGGGTCTCCTTTATTCATCTCGCACCTTAGCGCCTTAAATACTTTATTTATATATTAATTGTACTGATAGTTTTTATTCTTTACCATTGAATTTAACTGTTAATATTAAAATAAGATTATTTTTTAGACCACTGCAATTCCGGATTCCCGGGATAGAGCTCTGATGTGGTCATATTATCTTCCATTATAAGGCTGTCAGCTTCCTCGATGGATCCTACATCCATCTCAAAAGTGTCCTCCCCTGCAACATTGTATCTCAGAACAAGCTGGCCGTTATGCAGTTGCAACAAGCGCACATAATCATCTTCATATGTATCGATCCCGGTTTCATAAGCGCGCTGGCTCCTTGCGGTCCATCTGCATATCTCAGTGAGCTGACTTTGATTATTGTCAGGAATAACTTCATCTTCGATCGCAGGGTCCTTTTCGGTACGGATATCGTATGCAAGCTCTTGCTGTATATCTTCAAGACTATATTTCCGGGTCTTTGCACCAGAATATCCTGAAGCACCTGATTCAGATTCGGATCCGTCGTCAAGCTTTGCCAGGGAATGCAACATCTCCACAAATGAGGATCCTTCCGTATTGTTACGGGATTTTTTCTTCTCCAGATGTTGTATCCATTTATTCTTCATATCGCATCAACTGCTGATTATATTTACTCACTTATTCAGGCCAGGAGCTTTTGTATTGAAGCACGCAGCCCTTGGGTGGATGAAGGTTCCAGAAGCAGGAACATGTCCCCGTATATTGTGTTGAGTCCTGTTCCGTCTCCTGCATTGTGTACCATGAACATTGTTTCGATGGTCAGTATTCCAGTCGGTTTCACTCCCATACGTGAGAATGCGTTTTCAAATATCTCCTGTGCCGGTCCGATAGTAATTACCGGCGGGTCCTGATATATTCCAAGGTCAAGGAAAGAAGAAAGAGCACTAAAGTAAGAGCCGGTGAAAACATTGCCGAGTTCGCAAAGTGCGGATTCGTTCATTGAAGGGTCACCTGTAATCTCATTACTGTCAAGCATCAGATCGCTCAGGAGGACCGAGTTAGCGAATTCAAATAAGAGCACAGCCGCACCTTTGAGCTTGCCTCCCGTATTAACCATCACCCCTGTCATTGTAATTGTATCGGGGATCGAGGCTGCAATACTCTGCAGACTGAACATTCTGGCATCCGATAGATTCAGCCTGACAGGTCTTCCAACCAGTTTAGAGAGTGCTGTGGTAGCATTTCCCATACCGGTGCTTCCGATCTCCTTCAGGGCATCTATCTCCAGGCTATCAAGTTCTTGCATTTTCTGACCTTTTTCTTTCATTGGATAACGTTTTTTAAGTATCCTCTGTTTCTTCCATGTAGAATTTCTCTCCTACAAAGAAGCGGATGTATTCTTCTTTCCCTCCCTTTACAATGCGTATCCGGTTCTTTACCAGCTCGGCAAGATTGAGGAAGAGTCCTTCAAACCTCGAGACCGTTTTTTCTTCATGGGCTGTTTTATTGATCAGCCCGATAAGTATCAGTTCACTGGAATTGAATTTTTCAACCATACCGGACATGAAATCATAGGTTTTTGTCTCACCTTCGCTTAGAATAAGCTGGGTAACAGGTTCAAAAACAACAGCACAGTCCTTTGGTAGTCTGGCGGTCAGGTCGAAGAACTTGTCAAGCTCCTTAACAGGCAGCTTAATTATGCCGTTCTCTTCACTGACAGTCGTTGCAGTGGTAGATATCTCGATAAACTTCATGGCACCGATATCGATGAGATCGCCAAGCTTCTCCTTGTAGAGCGCGGTGCGTGGCTGGGTGGATACAAGAACCGTGTTCACCATCTCTCCATAGAACCTGAGGCAAATTTCAATAACCGCATCCTCATATCTTGCCTGGGGTGTGTATTCCAGAAGTGTTGAGCGCTTGAATATACTGGCTGTATGTTCAAGTTCAGGAAGAGTTCCGATATCATTGTTCAGTGGACACTGGACTATCTCGTAATTATAGGTATCACAGTTGGTGTTGCTGTCACAGTCCATACAGGATGTCATTCCTTTTTCAACAACACAATCGTAAATGGAACAGCTCTCCTCTCCCTCCTTGTTTTTCGGGATACATCCATGACATCTTTCCCCTGTATATTCTTCACATATCGAACAGTTCTTTCCGCATGCGGATTTTAATATCTGACCTTTCTGGAAGACCATGCCTTCTAGCAGGAAATCTCCAAGTTTTTCACGGGGAATCGTCCTGAATGCATTGAACATCATAAAACCGGCGGCAGCAAAGATACTTGTATAGACAGCACCCCAGAATCCAAGGAATATCAGTATCGTTTCTGTGACCAGAGGGTCGGAGTTGCTTACAGCGACCGATGAGAAGATTGATGTGGTGATAAGGAATACGGCAGTAAGTGCCAGGAGCAGCCAGGCTATAGATCCCTTCTGGGTCTCGAGATGCACCCTCACCCAGAAATATATGGCTGCCATTCCGGTTGCCAGTGAAACCGAAATGAAGAGTATGTATATGTAGATCAGTGTAGTGTCCGAAGTTAACATCTTGCTGCCACCTTAGTTTTTATATTCTTCTCTTATTAAGTAATATATATCTATGTTAATATATTTTTTCACCTTTCAGTGCACTTTTCACCGTAAGTTTACCGTTTTCAGTGTCGAGTACGATCGTACGACCATAGTTTGCACCGGTATCCTCGGCGATAATAGGTATCCTCAGTTTTCTCAGGACTTCCTTTGTCGCGACCACGTTGCGCTCTCCTATATTCAGCTGTGCGTTCGAATTAAAGGAAAACATCCTTGCACCGCCTGCGATCTTGGCTTTGATCGCACTCTTGCTGGCACCTTCTGCCAGCATGCAATCAAGCAGATGGGGTATTCCCGTGTCTGCAAACTTGGCTGCATTGTCCTTTGACCTTGCATTCTCTACGCTGGGAAGCATTATGTGCACCATTCCGCCGACACAGCTTCTCTTGTCATACAAGGCTATGCCTACACACGAACCCAATCCAAGGGTTGTGATCTTTGCGGGTTTTTTTGCTACTGCGCTGTCTGCCATCCCAACTATTATCATATTATTCAGGTACGCATTGTGTCTATTCTGTTAAGGATCGTCTTCATGGAGCCGGAGTCCATCAGCATGTACATGTCACCGCTCAGACTCTGGTACTGGTCCTCTGACTGGATTTCGAAAAGTGTAGTAAGCCCCATGACATGCTCGATTTTCCCGTTGAAGTGCTGACTGCATTTTTTCAGCAGATCATCCGGGCTTCCCTCAGATATTATCGGGATCGAAGGTATTACCGAAAGATCAAGGAACTTGGATAATGCATTATAATATGAACCTGCAAGGATATTTGCCACTTCCACCACCACTGACCTTCGCATATAACCATCGTCCTCGTGTTCGTTTTGCTCAAGCAACATCTCTGACAGTGAATCGGAATGTTTCTGGTTAAGCATGAGAAGGAAACCACCGTTCAGGTCTCCCACCACCTTAACTATAGCTCCGATCCGGTTGTATTCGTGTTCTGTGGAGATATCGTTCAGGCCGAGTAAGGTAAACGCCGATCCACTGACACTGACTGATTTTCCTACAAGCTGGGAAAGGGCTGTGGTAGCATTTCCCATTCCTATATTGCCTACTTCGTTCAGTGCATCATAATAGAATTTGTCAAGTACAATGTTCATTTTTTATCTCCTCTCAAACCATCTCGGAAATCCTGTTCAGTATTTTGTCCATTGATTCGGGATCGAACAATGTGAGCAGTATGCCTTCCATCCTGTGACCTTCCAGTGTGAAGAAAGTATCAAAAAGAAGAGTGCTTTCCACATTCCTGCTCATCTCGATAAGTATGTGGTCCATGATGGCTCCGAGCATATCAAAGGTCTGCATGGGTGGTGAAATCCTAAGTTCAAGTCCCAGGAATTCGGAAAGGGAACTGACATAAGATCCTGCAAGTATATGTCCCACTTCTTCGATCATTGACTGATTCAGTTCATTGAAGATGTCTACCTCTTCTTCTCCGCTGATAGTGGCACAAATTGCTTCTGCGGTTTCCTTTGACAGCAACATCATGATGTAGCCGTTAATGTCCCCGTCAACATGCATTATCACTCCTGAGACAACAGTATCGGCACCTCCTGCGATCTCAGGTACCTTCTCTATGCGCTCGATCTTAAGTTCAGGGACCTCGATCTTGATCTGCTTACCGATCATTTTAGAAAGTGAGGTTACTGCATTTCCAACGCCAATATTGACGATTTCCCTTAATGCACTGGCTTCCAGTTCATTCAGCTCTTCTATCCTCATTTAATCCCTCTATTATATTGATTGTTTTTCAGCTACAGGAGCTCTTATTGAAGCTTATTTGGCGTATATTCTCTCCTTTGCATTATAGGACCTGAAAAGGTCTTTAGATGGTCCCAGGAGTGTTTCCGTTTTTCCCATTACAAAGAACCCATCCTTATTGAGGCCTTCATAGAATTTCATATAGAGCTTTTCCTGTAGTTCTTTTTCAAAATATATCGTGACATTTCTGCAGAAAATGATATCAAAACCACCCATCTTGGGACCCGATATCATATCATGTGGTTTGAAGCGGGTCATCTTTTTGAGCTCGTCCTTGATATGGTACTGATTTCCTTCTTTTACGAAGTATCTCTGCATAAAATCAGGTCTGACGTCCTTCATCTCTACTTCGCTGTATATGCCGTTTCGTGCATGCTGTAGACTTGCCTTGTCAATATCGGTTCCGGTTATGCTGATATTATATCTGCCTATCCTGTTTCCAAGGATGTGGTGGAACAGCATTGCAATGGAATATGCCTCCACACCTATGGAACAGCCGGCACTCCATATTTTTATGGACTTGTTCATACCGATACCCTTCGACTTGATCACGGCAGGAAGTACCTCTTTTTCTATAATATCATAAACCTCGGAATTCCTGAAGAAATTCGTGACATTGACCGTGAGGGTTTCCAGAAGAATATCCTGCTCGTTCTGGTCCTGCTTGAGGACCTGGATATACTCTCCGAAATTTTCAGAGCCGGTGGCTCTTAGTCTGACATCGATCCTTCTCCTGAAATGGGAGTCCTTGTAGTATTCACAGTTGAATCCAAGTCTGGTCTTTATTATATTCTTGAGTGATGCAAAATCTGCATCCTCTTTAGATTTTTTGTTTGCTGCAGCTTTTAGCATCATTCAAACCTCCGGGAATTCTATATTCACCCTGTCACCGTCTTTGAGAGGTGTGGTAAAGCGTGCCTGATGATTGTTAACAAACAGACGTATGCTCTTTCCGACAAGCTCTTCACGTCTGATATCTATAAATTCGAAAAGATCAGAAAGTATGGGTTCCTTCTCGGATCCGTCTTCCAGGACGATGTTATCCCTATCGTTGACCCTGTACGAGGGAAGTACCCTCTTTCCATTGGCTTTAATGGCTCCTTCAGTCCCTTCGAAGGTAACTTTCTCACTGTTCAGTATGACACTGATATTCTTTCCTGCCTTTGGAATGTCAATGAGGTCAGCATATGTCCAGTGTATGTCCTTTTTGCTGACATGCAGAACATCTCCGTCTTTGATGACAGTATCATCGAAATACTTCGGGACAACAGCTTCCCCGTTAAGTTCCACGGTATATTCCGCCCTGTCAAGGACTTTACTTCTCCTGTTAAGTGTGATCTGAAGCTTCTCTTCCGGATCACTGTCAGCCATGGTGTGCAGTACTTCTTTTACAGTTGCAGGTGCGATGATAAGCTCGGCCCTGTCAGGTATCTCTGTATCGGGTTCTACTCGCTCACCATTTACACGAAGAAGAGGCGTTTGCTTTTCCTTCCTGCCATTGATCGTGACATCAACTTTCATTGTTATTCCCTGTCTGGCTGCCAGATCACGTACTGTTATGCTGGCATCCTTCCCGTCAACAGGAGGATTGAATTCAATACGCGAACCACTGCTGATAGGATCTCCGAGACTTGCTTTATTACCATCAAGCCTGATACTTGCATGCTGTCCTGTCTCTCCTTCTATGGTCACGAATTCTGAATTGACCTTCAATGTAAGAGCCATGCCGGGACGTGGATACATTCTTTTGATACGGGTGGCAACGAGTGCATCCATAACCGTAAGACCATTGAGGTCCATCAGGTGGACATTCGTACCGTTCACTGAAGCTTCGATAAAATCAATTCCGTCGTTGTGTATGGATGTAAGGGCTATTCCCAGAGGAGTGATCATATCAGCACCAGTTACTTTGCCTGTCCTGTCTTCCAGATCTTCTATCATTTCCGGAAGTCTTGAACCAATTCGCTGCACAGGTATGCCCAGATGTTCAGCGAGTTTTTCTTTGAGCGTAGCTGTCTGTGACCCTCCGCCAACAAGTACAACCGCCCTTGGGGGGTTTCCATTGATGGAAATTATCTCTTCGGCGATATGGCCGGCAAGCCTGTCAACCTCATCTTCAATAACAGAAATGATCTCAGAGGTCTGTATTTCGGTTCCCACACCGAAAATGTCCTTTATTTCCACCTTATCTTCATCTACCAGTTGTTGCTTGATCTCCTCACCCTTCTTAAAATCAAGCAGATAATGCTCACAAATAAAATCAGTGATCTCGTCCCCGGCTTCAGGGACCATGCCATAGCCCACGACAGTTCCTTCACTGGTGACTGCAATATCCGATGTACCCGCACCGATATCCACCAGCGCAAGATTGAGTTTGCGTGTGTCCCTGGGGATTGCGATATTCAGTGCGGCTATGGGTTCCAGTGTGACACTCTCCGCTTCAAGGCCGCATCTGTCAAGCACTGCGAACATACTGTTCACAACGGTTTCAGGCAGGAATGTTGCAAGCAGCTCAACCGATATGGAACTCCCGGTATGTCCTTCAAGGCTTGATATCTTCTGTCCCTCAAGTTCATAACCCACAACAGAATAGCCCACACAGTTGAACCTTTCATCACAATCGATCTCACTGCCTGCCCTTGCAACCGCTTCAAATTCAAGCTCGGAGATCTCCTTTTTGCTGATCTCTCCATAGGGCAGGTCAATGGACAGTTTCACCTTGGACGTTTTCAGAGCTCTTCCTGCAACTGCCACAGAGGCTCTGGTAAGTTCATGACCGATGGTCTCTTCAAGTTCTTTCTTTACCTTCTGTACAACCTCTGCGACCCTGTCAACATCATGGATCTGTCCGTCATGCATACTGCGCTGATTATGCTCGAGTATGCATGCGGCTTTTATTTCCAGAGGCTCTTCTCCTTCTACAATGAGCCCCACAACGGTCCTGGTTCCGATATCCAGGGCAAAGTGGGTGGTACTCACTCATATCATCCCATCATCTTCTTCATCACTGCTGCCATGATCACATCACTGGCCTCAGGTTCGAAAAGCATATTGAATTCGTTTCTGGAATTGGTAGAGGGAATGAAGCATTCTCCTTTGACAACTATGAAATCGTCAGCAAGTTCTCCTATTTCTTTTTGTATGAACTCTGAAACTCCTTCCATGTTCACTTCCATGGTCGGATCACCCACTTTCAGGTTGAGTCCGAGGAATTCGTTGACCACACGCATATAGGAACTACAGAGGCGCACTCCCATTTCTCTCAGCTTGCGCATCTGCATCTCTTCTATTTTGTTGGTAGTGCCGATCGGTTTTTTCATTAACAGGTCGGAAAATGAAAGCGCGGAGAATTTAGGGAGCAATATAAGTGTACCTCCGGTCACATCACCGGATAGCTGGAGGTGAATTCCTACTACTGTTTTTTGTTTTCCTTCGGATGCCTTGGAAATAATATCTTCCAGTGAGAGCATTTCCACGCTGGGTATATCGATCTTAACCTCTCTGTTCACCATCTTGGAAAGAGAAGTTGCCAGATGCCCCATCCCGATATTTCCTGCTTCCTGGAATGCTCCTTTTGCCATTTCGTCCATTTCAGCCATTTTTTACCCTCATTATAGTTATATCAAAGTTGCAATATCAAGGATCAGTGCAACACTTCCATCTCCCAGGATGGTTGCCCCTGCAAATCCTTTTGTGTTTTTCAAAAGCTTGTTGTCAAGTGTTTTGATAATTACTTCCTGCTGTCCGAGAAGCTGGTCAACTACAAATCCGATGTTTTGACCCATTCTCTCAACGACAACAACAATAAGATTCTCCTTCTCTTCTGTCTCATAAGGGGAATCAAGAACATCATGGAGTCTTAAAAGGGGAAGAACTTCCCCGCGCAGCATAATAACCTCTTTTCCTTCTATGGTTTTGATTTCACTTGCTTTGATACCCACATCCCTGACCACATTGGCCAGCGGGATTGCATAGGTCTCTTTTGCAACCTTGACCATGAGGGACTGGATAATAGCCACGGTGAGCGGAAGCTGCAGTTTTATGGAACTTCCCTGCCCCTGTACGGAGCTGACCTTCACACTTCCTCCAAGTGCTTCTATCTTGGTCTTGACAGCATCCATCCCGACTCCTCTTCCAGAGACATCAGTGATCACCTTTGCACCGCTGAATCCGGGATAGAATATCAGGTTAAGTGCCTCTGTGTCCGAGAGCTTGTCAACCTCCTCGCGGCTCAGTATGCCTTTCTTAACAGCGACGTCCCTGAGGTGTTCCGGGTCCATACCCTTGCCGTCATCCTCGACTTCAATGAGGACGCTGTTACGCTGCCTTGATGCGGAAAGACCGACAAATCCTGCTTCGGGTTTCCCTGCTTTTGTACGTTCTTCTGCAGGTTCTATGCCATGGTCCACTGCATTTCTAAGAAGGTGGACCAGCGGATCGCCAATCTCATCGAGTACCGTTCTGTCAAGTTCGATTTCTTTACCTTCGATAACAAGGTTGATCTGTTTACCTTCTGATTTTGCAAGGTCCCTGACCATCCTCGGGAACCTGCTGAATATCTGGTCGATGGGTACCATCCTGGATTCCATGACCTCTGTCTGGATCTCGTTTGTAAGCCGGTCAAGATTGGCCAGCGATTCATCCAGGTGTTTTGCATTAAGGTCGGATGCAAGCTGGTTGAGCCTGATCTTGTTTATGATAAGCTCACCCACCAAGTTCATCAGGTTGTCCAGGCGTTCGATGTTCACCCTGACACTCTGTATGCTCTTTACAGTATCCGGCCTCTTGACAGCAGAAGTACTCTCTCCGGCTGAACTGCTTGCCTTTTTCTCTTCGGAACTTTCCTCTTTTTCTCCGCTGTCACAGATATACAGGGGTGTGATCTCAATATCCTTTACTTCAGAGATTTTTCCGATGGCTTCTTCAATGGTCTCATCGCTTTCTTTTGTTGAATAGATGATTGTGAAATCCCTGTCAAACTTTTCATCTTCCAGGTCTGTTTCAGAGGGAATGCATTTGATGATCTGTCCCAGCTTTGAGATATTTATGAGGACCAGTGTTGATCTTGCGGATTTCAATACACAGGACTCGTCGAGGACTACCTTCAGCGAAGATATATTGTAACCATCCTCCTTTGCACTTTCAATAGATTCCTTTTCCTCATTCGAAAGATCGATCTCAGGCAGAACCATTTCCTCATCTGATGAATCAGGTTCTATCTGGCTGGCTGCAAGGTCTTCTGCAGCATCTGTTATGCTCTCTGCAGCGCAGATCGTACCGTCCATGGCCTGCGCAAGTGTGGCCTGAAGGTGGGATATGTTTACCTCTTCATCGCTGTCCACATTATCTACAAGGGCTTCAAGGGTGTCGAGACATTCAAACAGGATATCGATGAGTGAATCGTTGACAGCGACCTGGCATTTACGGATCATGTCCATGAGGTTCTCCATCTCATGGGTCAGCTCGGCAATTGTTCCAAAGCCCATGGTAGCCGACATACCCTTGAGAGTATGTGCCGAACGGAACATTGTATTGATGAATTCCATCTCCTTTGGGTTTTGTTCAAGCCCCAGAAGAGATTCATTTAACTGCTGCAGATGTTCTTCGGACTCAGCTTTAAAGATATCTTTGTATTCTGACATGTCCATGTCAAATCAC
Organism: Methanolobus zinderi; assembly: GCF_013388255.1. Classification (NCBI taxonomy): domain Archaea; kingdom Methanobacteriati; phylum Methanobacteriota; class Methanomicrobia; order Methanosarcinales; family Methanosarcinaceae; genus Methanolobus; species Methanolobus zinderi. The sequence continues at coordinate 2,016,727 of NZ_CP058215.1, read as the reverse complement.
GCCCTTATCAATTCGATCACTGTTTCAAAATCTAACATTTCCAATCACCCGATTATTTAAGCATCATTACGATCTCATCCGATATTTTCTCAAGAGCCACAACACTATCCGAGAGACCACGCTGAACAGCAACTTTTGGCATTCCGTAAACCACGCAGGATTTTTCATCCTCAGTGATCACTTTTCCTCCGGTCTTCTTTATCTCTTCCGCACCATCTGCTCCGTCGGCTCCCATTCCTGTAAGTATGACAGACAGTATGTTCTGTCCGTATATCGGCACCAGTGATTTGAAAAGAATATTCGCACAGGGTCTGACCCCTTGCTCACGGGGTTTTTGATTCAGGGAGATTACTTCCCTGTCCCTTCCATTGATATTTTTCCGGACTATCTCCATATGGAAATTGCCGGGTGCCAGGTAAACAACCCCGTTCCTGACTGTTTCTCCGTCCTTTGCTTCACATACCTTGAGTTTTGATTGCGTATCAAGCCTCTGTGCCAGTGAAGCCGTAAATCCGGCTGGCATATGCTGAACTATAACAACAGGTATGTTTAGATTGCCGGGCAGCTTTGGTATGACCTGCTCGAGTGCACGGGGTCCTCCGGTAGAAGAGGCTATGGCGAGTATCTTCTGCCTGGATAAAGGTTTTCTTTTAACGCTTCCCAGGTTGGTCAAAGGCTTTTTCTCCCTTTTTTTGCCAATGTCCTCCCTGGACTTGGTAACCTGCTCTTCCATGAACTCAAGTTTTTTAAGATCCACCTTTGCTGCCATCTTCACTTTCTGGCGGATATTTTTGGCTATGTCTGAGATGTTCAGGCTGATATTCCCGGAAGGTTTCTGGATAAAGTCAACTGCTCCGTATTCAAAAGCACTCAATGTTCTTTCTGCAGACTTTTCATCGACGGCTGTGAGCATCACCACAGGTGTGGGGCATTCACTCATAATATATCCGAGTGCATGCAAACCGTCAAGTTCCGGCATTTCGACGTCAAGGGTAACAACATCAGGTCTGAATCTTTCGACTTTTTGCACAGCATCAAGTCCGTTCCTGGCTGTTGCTATTACTTTTAATTCCTCGTCTTCTGAGAGGATATCCGAGATAACCTTGCGCATCAGTGCCGAGTCATCGACTACAAGAACATTGATAGTCATTTACATTACTTTCCCGATTACTTCAAGCACCTTGGCAGCATCAAACGGTTTAACTATGAAATCCTGAGCTCCGCATTTGAGGGCGTCTGTTACTACAGACTGCTGCCCTATGGATGAGCACATAACTACCTTTGCATCAGGATCCATCTCCATTATCTTCTTGAGTGCATCTATGCCTTCCATATTTGGCATGACTATGTCCATGAAAACGAGTTCGGGTTTTGCTTCCGGATATTTCTGAACAGCATCTAATCCATCAACACATTCTGCTACGACTTCATGGCCGTTTTTTTTCAGGATGTCCTTGATGACCATACGCATAAAAGCGGCATCGTCCACGATCATTACTTTTGACATTTTACTTGTATCTCCCTTGATCTATTTGTGTTCGTAACAAATGCACAATAAGTGATTGTCATGTGGTTTTCTATTCCCACGTAATTATATAGATGATAATATAATATATTAATTTATTGTTTACAGTAATCTGATATAACATACTCCTGGAATGTCTGAAAACCAATGGATAAAATATTCAAGTGAATCTCTTTTGTCTGTGCAAGCAATGTTTATGCTAATCTACACAGTATGGATTATTGAATCTGTTATATTAATAATTAATTAATATTTATAAAAATAAAAAGTTTCTCATTCAATATATCTGGATAACTTATTCTCATGTCTCCTGTCTCTTTTATATGACAAAGAGAAGGATTAACAGCACACAGAATCTGACAAGAATGCTAAGACTTGTGGAGAATGCAACTATGCGCAGCCCTATACGTGGCCCGAAAATTGAGATATAACGTGGTAGCAGGCTTCTGAAACTGAACAGGGGTAGCATGAACATACTCCCGAGCATGAGAACTATCATTGCCTGATGGTAGGAAATGCTGTTGCTACTGATCATGGGTCCAAGCAAAGAGATTCCCAGTATAGGGCTTGCCACATAGCTTGTGAGGGGAACTATGCTTTCTGCGGGAACTCCGAAAACCTCGGCGACAGGTAGTACACTGAAAGCTTCAAATGCACCAATATCCCTCAGGTAGAATACAAGTGTTGTCATTCCAAGATATATCACCACGATCTTGATGAAGAGTTTCCGGTTACGCTCCAGGGATCCCTTTACCGCTTCTTTTAAAGTTATTTTTTTCTCGGTTATCTCTTCCTCGAAGATGCAGTGATTCTTTGTCAGGAAGAGTCTACTGAGAATTACAACGGTACTTATCTTTACGATGGCGGTGATGATAAAGACCATTACATAGAATCCGCCCACGACTGCACCCAGTGCCGGGAGTACAATGGGTATCTGGTAGGTGATTATCCCCCTGATGTATGCAGGTGTGCTGTTGAGCAGTGCACAGATCATGGTCTCCCTCTCATTGATACATTTCCCGTCCCTGAAATTTACCACCATGCTATTAGCTGCGACAGTGGATCCCATGGCCACGATGAATGCGGATGCACATGTATCCGGCAGGTTCGTATATTTGAAGAGTGGACTTGCAAAGCGGGAAAGTTTCTGCATAAGCCCCAGCTCGATCAGGATCCCGGTACCGAATAACCCGACAAATATCATTATGAGTACGGGAATTGCAAAGTCAAGTACATCGATCAGGATCGAGAACATAGCTTATCTTTACAGGTCAGCACCTAAATTAAGCTTATCTTCAGAAATCGATAACACTCATTGATTCTCTGAGCATGGTTCTCAACACGAAATCATCCTCTGTACCAATTGATTACGATATTAATTATAAGCAAAAACTTATATCCGGGTAATCTATTGATAGATTGTGATCACAATGAAAAAGGACCTGATGGAAATTCTTGCATGCCCCATCTGTAAAGGTGATCTTGTTCTGAACGTTGAGAAGGAAGACGAAAATGAGGTCATTTCCGGAACCCTTTACTGTTCCGTTTGTAATGAATACTATCCTATAGAGGAAGGCATACCCAATATGCTCCCGCCTGACCTCAGGGAATGAAAAAGCGAGGACATCTAATTGCAACAGGTACACATCAACAGACTTGGAGTAAACTCCATAGAGTTCGATACCGATACTGTTGAAATACCCCTGTCTCCCGGTGAGGAGCGCAGTTTTGAGATCGTAATGATAAATTACGGTGCTCCAACACACGTCAATCTGGCTGTCAGCGATTCACTGTTTGAGAATATCACCATTCTTGAAGACAATCCTTATGTCAGGCATGAAGAATACATCCCTCTCATTGCCAGGATATCATATGACGGGAGAATCTATACGCAGGGCCAGGTATTTGTTACAGTGGGATACGGTTCTAAGAAAGAAAGCTTTAATCTGAACATAGGGAGTCCGGGTCCTGATGAAAGCAATTTCTCAGTGGATGTGGACGAATCACTGTCCAGTCCTAAAAAAAGCTCTTCTCCGGTAGTTTCCCGTAAACGTGAATGGGGCACACACCTGCCAAAGATATCCCTGCAGATGCTGGAATCAACAGTTAAGCTGGCATCTTCCAGGTCTCTTTACCTTATGGCTGCATTACTGATAGTCATATCTGCAACAATGCTTGCACTGACGTTTACTTCCATTGACCTTGAACCGCTCTTTGGTTTTTATCAGGCGGTCTTTTATTCAATACTCTTAACTTCTTTCATGGCTTTTCTATTAATCAAATTACCAATATTTAAGTAAAAACTCAAGGTAGAGGCATCATATGAAATATATTATAGTAACAGGCGGAGTAATGAGCGGGCTGGGTAAGGGAATAACCACCGCTTCAATCGGTCGGAATCTAAAGAACAAGGGCTATAAGGTAACAGCCATCAAAATAGATCCTTACATTAATATTGATGCAGGCACCATGAGTCCTTTCCAGCACGGAGAGGTCTTCGTTCTGAAGGACGGAGGGGAGGTCGATCTTGACCTTGGGAATTACGAACGTTTTCTGGACACCGAACTTACAAGGGACCACAATCTCACAACCGGAAAGGTCTATGAGTCAGTCATAGCAAAAGAGCGTAGGGGAGAGTACCTGGGTAAGACGGTCCAGATCATTCCTCATATCACAAATGAGATCAAGGAACGTATCAGAAGGGTAGCTGCCAAGAGTGGTGCCGATATCTGTCTTATTGAGGTCGGAGGTACGGTTGGTGACATCGAAAGTATGCCTTTCCTGGAAGCTGTCAGGCAGATGCACAGGGAGGACCCAAAGGGTGATATTGCCTTTGTTCATGTAACACTCGTACCTCTCGATCCACAGGGGGACCAGAAGACAAAGCCGACACAACACTCGGTAAAGGAGCTCAGGGAACTTGGTCTGACTCCAAATGTGATTGTCACAAGGTGCAAGGAGCCTCTGCTTGAGAGCACGAGTTCCAAAATTGCCCTTTTCTGTGACGTTCCCGAGGAAGCTGTGATCAGTGCCCATGATGCCGCTGACATCTATGAAGTTCCTCTCATGATGGAAAAGGAGGGTCTTACCAGCTACCTGATGAAACTGATGGATCTCAGCTCCGACACCATAGATCACTCATGGTCTGAAATGGTGGACAGGATGAATAAACTCAAGGACACTGTAAATGTCGGAATTGTGGGCAAGTATACCCATCTTGAGGATTCCTATCTGAGTATCAGTGCATCCATCAAACATGCATGCATTGAGTGTGGAGTGAATTTCTGTACTAGCTGGATAGATTCCGAGTCCTTTGAGGAAGATCCGTCTCTGGTGAAAGAGCTCTCGAAATATGATGGTATCCTCGTTCCCGGAGGTTTTGGTGAGAGGGGAATAGAAGGAAAGATCATGGCGATCAGGTATGCACGTGAGAACGACATCCCCTATCTCGGACTCTGTCTGGGAATGCAGCTCTCGGTTATCGAGTTTGCACGAAATGTAGTAGGCCTGCAGAACGCCAACAGTACGGAATTCGACGAGAACACTCCATATCCTGTAATTGATCTTCTTCCCGAGCAGGAAAATGTGGTGGATATGGGTGCGACCATGCGTCTCGGAGACTACGAAGCAAGCTTAAAAGCCGGCTCACTCGCCGAGACAATATACGGATCATCCATTATTGTAGAGCGCCACAGGCACAGGTATGAGGTGAATCCGAATTACGTTGACAGGATAGAAGCTAAGGGCATGATATTTTCCGGAAAGAACCGCAACAGGATGGAGATCGCAGAGATCCCCGATAAAAAATTCTTCTTCGGGTCCCAATTCCATCCGGAATTCAAATCAAGGCCCGGACGCCCTTCACCACCGTTCAAAGCTTTCATACAGTCTATGCTTGACTGAAAAATAAAGTTAATAATTCTATGTTCTAAAGGGACATATGTCCCTCTAACTCATTTTAAGCGGTTCCACTTTCATATATTCTCTGAGAACCGTTGTTGCATAGCTTCCTTTGGGAAGTGTAAAATCCAGGGTTGCCTTGCTTTTTCCGGGATTGAGTTCATCCTCAGCAACCTGGAAAGAAGGTTCGCAATGGAGAAGTATCTCCCTGCGAAGTCCCTTTGAAGCCATGTCCGGCATATCTGCTACCTTGAAATCATTTACTGACAGGCCGGTTTCGGAAAAGATATTACTTTCAATTATTCCAGGCTCATCGGAAGCCATTTCGGTATCGTAGCCGATCAGGGGAGCAGTAACAAAAGCCCTTTTCCTTCGGATAAGATTATTCATCCCGTCAACATTTTCCCCTGTTACCTGCTGTGTTCTTGTGACATCCGGCAGACCTTCTTTATTCTTGAAACAGACAATGTCTCCAGGTACTGCTTCATTCAACGGAAGTCCTTTCTCTATACGGCGACAGACTATCCTGTTGAAAACGTATGACTGGTACGCATGTACGAAAAGTCTGCTGATATTTCTGGAAAGCACCCCAAAGCAACCTCTGTAATCTCCCGGATTTTCAACCAGATAATGCATCATCGCTCTTTCATATCTCAGGCGCAGGGGATAGAGTTTGAGTCCTTCAACAAAGTCCCTGTCCTCCCAGACCATATCGCGTACCTCTCTTACTTCATCGGGCTCATCAGGGAATGACTTTGCTATATATGTGAGCGCTGCCTTCTCAAAATCTCCCCTGAGAATGTGCTCGCCTACAAGGTGAGTCACAGGTCTGATGGCGCCAAAACGCTGTATCCCGAAGAAGTTCGGAACTCCTCCATAGGATTTTATCTCTTCACCTATTGTCGTAAGATGTGAGTTAAGCTCTTCCGGCTTTTGATCGATATCCCTGATCGTGATCACAAACTCATTTCCGTAAAGGTCACCGAGTTCAACGGACCTGTCGGACCTTCCGATCACGTTTATTTCCACATCTTTCATGTGGAAGTTTTCCATCTCTTTTTCGCCAATATCGTAGATACTGATCTTCTGGGTGGTCCTTGCTCTTTTGTCCTTGGTTCCGGCAAAGCTGATGCGTTTCTGACTGATGCCCAGCTTACGTGACATATCCCTGACAAGATGATGCATGTCCCAGTTGCTTTTGCTAAGTTCGATTACGAGATGCTTGCCGGAATCTCCTTCATCACGGTTGCTTATTTCCTTTACTACAAAATCGTCAACTTCCTGCCGGAGCCGGCCACCAAGGCCTTCTACAGATGTGCAGTACAGGTCAATGCCTGTCTGCTTTTCCACTGGGGGTATATCCATTTTATAATTCCTCGTCCTGGGGTGCGATATCAATTACTGTTACCTGGCTTGTGTTCAGGAAGGTCCATCCGCCCTCTACAGGTGCGGTACCTCCCGGAAGTCCTCCTATATATACACTGGAGGTTGGGTCCATCATGAGCCAGTAACCGTACTCATCGCTTGTATAATATACGGGTAGAGGTCCGTAATAATTCTGTATGGATCCTATGACATTCTCTATATTGCTTTCATCTCCGGCATACACTGCAGCAAATGCATGGGTGTCAGTCATATATATCCTGGCTGTTCCTCCGATCGATTCTACAAGTGACGCCAGCAGGATAGCATAGTCATCACAGTCACCGGCACCCACCTGCAGCGTGTCACGTGGCTCTGACCAGAGATCACGTCCCCTGGGATCACTTATATACTGGATATTATCCCTTGTATCATCGAAGAGGGAACATAACTGGTAGATATTATACTGGCCGGGATATTTCTTTGCTGATACGGCAGCCATTTTTCTGACTTCAATGTCATAGGGAGTTATCTTTTCGTTAACCAGCTCAAAAGTACTCACAGGGTTGTACACATAAGGGCTTTCCTCCATTACCGGCTGTGGCTCGACATCTACTGTGAACTCATCAAAGTACTGCCTCTGGTAGTCATACCACTTACCGGAAGATGTCCTGACCATCATGGATATCCCTGCTTCAAGTGTTATCTCATCGGTATTTTCCGGAATATTGAAGGATATATGTCCGATCACCTTCTCTTCACCCGGCAGTATTGTGATGCTGGTGTCCTGTCCGTGCCACTCACCATTGTTTTTCTGCAGGAGTCCAAACTCGTAGATAAAGACGGTATTGTCTCCCTGATTCTTTACGTAAATGCTGGTCACACCTTCGGTACCTTCGTAGAAACCCACATAGTAATAATAACTGCTCGATACTTCAAAACCCGGTGCCAGAACATCACTTGAAGATGGTTTGTTCTCAAGTGTATAGGGTGCCTGCTCGGGGGTAACTGGAATCGTAAGCCTTGCAGGGTCCGGCTCATATGGTGTTTCTGACTCCATCAATGTCGCTGATGAAGATGACATGAGTTCCTTTACACCCTGTATTGGTTCAGAAATACATCCTGCTGCCAGGAGTGAAACTATTATTAAAATAAAGGTCAGGGGAAGGATGTACTGTCTTTGCAGGTTTTTCATATTTTTCCCTGATATGTTTTATTAATTTTTTTAGCTTATGGTCAAAGGAGTTTAAGGTCACCGGTTATCCTGTCGAGTTCCTCTTCTTTTGCAGGCCCTATGCCAAGTACGGTTACAGTACCCGGCTTGATCTCCGTAAGCCCTGCATCCTGAATGAGTGCTGTGGCTATGTTATGTTTTCTTGCTATTTCTTTCAGCTCGAACAGTCCCCGTGTATCCGCCACTCGCAGAACAACCTTTTTCTGGCCTCCTTCCTTCCATTTCTCGAGGGTTGTCCTGTCGGCCCACTCTGAGGCAGAAACTGCAGCATGGGCAACCTGAACGGCAAGCTTGCCTTTTGATAATTTCAGGTCGTCCCTGACTATTATACATTGTTTGTATTCACTCATGGCTATATCATCGTTCTACAGCTATTTTAGATTTTACACTCAGAGCCGTTTGAGCACAGCATCAATGATATTTTCCGTGACATCAATGTTCCAGGCACTATAAATTCCAGCTCCGGATGGCGTTGCATTGATCTCCAGTATTTTTGGGCCATCCGGTCCTTCGATGATATCAACACCTGCAAAAAGAGTACCTGCAACCCTGGCGGCTTCAATACAGATATTCTCCTGTTCACTATCAAGCGTGCATCTTTCGGGATTCCCTCCCTGGCTGAGATTGTTCAGCCATGAACCCGGTGCAGCCTTGCGGTATATGGAGCCGGTAACTTCATCATCCACCACAAATGCCCTTATATCCCGGCCGGAGTTCTCAATGAATTCCTGTATGAATACTATTCCCTTCTCCCGAAGCATTGAGTCAAGCAGCCCAAAGATATCTTTTCCTCCGCTGCTTCCGTCAGGTCTGATAATCTCTCCATCCTTTATTCTGGAAATTCCGATTCCCTTGAATCCAAATACGGGCTTTAGTACAACATCCCTGAAACCTTCGAGAATATCCATAGCACTTTCAATGTCCTGTACCATCCTGGTTTCAGGAACCGGAATGCCTGCCCCTGAGAACAGGTATGAGCAATGATATTTATTTGCCGCATTCTGGATCGCAGACGGTGGATTAACAACAAGCACTCCTTCTGCCTCAAGTTGCCTGAGAAGATCAAAACGAAAAGTAACCGCATCATTTTTTCCTGAGCCCATATCTCGGACTATCAGTGCATCAAGTTCTCCCAGCCCAATCTCATCCACTGAGTATGCGCGCCCGCTTCCGATGCTGGCCTTTGCTTTTCTCAGATCGATCGTCCGGGCTTTGATACCCTTCTTCTTCGAGTTTTTGACAAATGCTTTTGCAGTCCAGTCTTCAGGGTCTGTTACGGCGATCCCAAGTTCTGTCATTTTTCTTATCCTTCAGTAATATCAGTATCAGGACTTAATGTGTAAAGAGATATTTTATCCCTTCCTTTTTCGGCTATGACACAAGCCGGGATATCGAGAACATTGTTTACAGAGTCAATTATTACTCCATCCGCAGTGGCAACTACTGAATCATTGGCTGCTTTTTTCAGCTCATGGTCCACTGTCCTTGATGTGCATACAGTTCCGGGTATTGAGGCTTCATTGAAGCTCTGCCTGATAAAGCCGGCGAGTTTTCCACTCATACTCATCTGAAGATCCAGGAGTAAAATCACGGAATGCAAATTAGCTGCCATGAGTACAGAGTTCATCAGCTCCACGGCCCTGCAGGTCGTCCTGTCATTGACATGGTTGTTGAACACTCCCCTGTTGTCTCTGATGAAACCATCATCGCCTGTCCACATCTCCTCGCCTTTCAGATAACTTTCCAGGGTGATCAGCACGTTGTATCCATCAATGAGGAGATGTCGGCCTTCGGTATCAGTACAGTTAACCCTTTTTCTCCGGCGGCCTGAGGCGACAGACGGTGCAAGCACATTTCTTGACAGTATGAAACGCTGTTTATCTTTCAACCTGTAATGATCACCTACAAATCTTACAGCGCTGCTGCCGGGATATCCTCTTTCGAGCAGATACCGGATATCCTTTGCAGCTTCTATTAATATACTGTTCCACTCATTGGTCTCTTTATTCACACAGATATCCAGCCTTTTATGGGACTAGTTTGAAAGTATACCTTTCAAGATTGAAATATGTAATTTTTGATCTTTTTAATACGATAGTTAGTATAATATTTATATGCTTTAATTATATATGTTACATTCCAAGGGAATACCGGACCATTGCTTAAAGGACAGGATGGTCCTGCTGAATGAGTGATCACGGAATGGATGATGAAAAAAAGGGCAAAGTCCTCATTGTAGATGACGAGGAAGTTAATGTTAAACTGCTTGAAGCCTATCTGATGAACGATTATGAGATAGTCACCGCCTATGGTGGGGTGGAAGCTCTTGAAAAGGTTGAAGAGCATAATCCCGACATAATACTTCTTGATATAATGATGCCTGATATTACAGGCTACAAAGTATGTGAAACACTCAAGGGTTCGGAAGATACCAAATTCATACCTATTGTCATGGTAACGGCACTCTCGGGCATCGAAGACAGGATAATGGGAATCAAAGCAGGTGCCGATGATTTTCTGACAAAACCCCTTGACAGGATAGAGATCAACACAAGGGGGAGTTCCCTTCTCAGGATCAAAAAATTACACGACGACCTGATAAATCAGCGTGACCAGGCAAAACTTTACCTGGATCTTGCATCGGTTGTACTGGTTGTGCTGGATGAAGTCGGTAATGTCAGGCTCATGAGCAAAAAGGGATATGAACTTCTGGGCTACACAGAAGAAGAGATTACAGGCACCGACTGGTTTGAGAACTATGTCCCGGACACTGCACGTCGGGAGTTCAGGGATATGTTCAACAGCTTCCTGTCGGGTGGAACTGATCTGGATGCTTATTTTGAGAGCCCCGTGTTGACCCGAAGCGGTGAGGAGAGAATAATAGGCTGGAACAATTTTGTTCCTATGATCAATAATGATCATGTGGGTGGCTTACTGATGTCCGGTACGGATATCACTGAAAGAAAAGAGGCCGAAGAGAAGATAAAACGTGCAAACGAGTATCTTGATAATCTTCTGAAGGCCTCTCCGATCGCGATGCTTTCCCTTGACAGCAAGGGAAATATCCTGACGGTCAATAATAACGCAACAGAACTTCTTGATATGGAAATCAATGACCTGCTAGGCAGGCCTCTGAGCTCTCTTATCGCCGGAGAAAGTTCCATTGAATTTAAGGACATGAAGGACAGAGAAATTGTTTTTGTCAAAGGCAACGGAGACCAGGTTCCCATGAACGTATCAACGTCCGTGATAGCAGGCAATGAAAACGACAAAAATCTCATTCTCACTTTGCAGGACAGGTCCGAGCTACGCGGACTTTTCATCACACCTCTGACAGAAGATGTTCATGAGCAGGCGGAAGAAGACGAATCAGAACTTGAAGCCGGTTTTATCTATCTCGCGGACTGTGTGGACTCCGGGGATGCCTATTCTTTCTTTTCCCATCTGGTCAAACAGGGAAAACCTGGCCTGTGTATAACAAGGAACAACCCGGAAAATATACGTGTCAGATACGGTCTTCCAAAAACTCCTTTCGTATGGCTCAGTAAGAACAGAAGTCAGGACCAGCAGACCATAGATCCGGCAGAGCTCTTCAGGATACACCCTACAATATCTGATTTTGTTGACAAGGTGGATGACGGGATCATACTTATGGATGGTCTGGAATACCTTCTGCTTGATAATGATTTTATTTCTGTTGTCAAACTGATGGAACAGACCAATGATACTATAATGGCATCAGGTTCAAGGTTTATACTGGTGATCGATCCCGATACTCTTGAGAAAAAAGAATTCCATATGCTTAAAAGATGGATGAAGACATTGAACAAAAGCGATTGAACCGGCGCAACCCGGACAATACCTTTAATTAAAAAACAGGATATAGTATTCATATACAGGCAGGGAATAATGAGATTTGTAGACACAATACCCGGTTTGAACGAGGTTTTCGATACTGATATTCCCAGGAGCAGTGTAGTTCTTGTGACCGGAGCCGCAGGTACTTTAAAATCCGGTTTCAGCTTTCAGCTGATGTCCAACTATCTGGATGAGGCAGATGAGTATGGTCTGTATATCACTCTTGAGCAGAGCAAAGAGAATCATCTCAAGAATATGGAAAGTATGGGTATACATGTCTCCGGCAGGGTGCATATTTCCGATTTCAGTGATTACAGAATAACATATGGCGACTTCCCGGATGATCTGTTGAAACTGCTTGAGCAGAATATACTGGATTTCAAGGAGAAGACCGGTGGTAAATGTACCTGTATCGTTATCGATTCCCTTGGTGCACTGTATTCTCTTATGAACATCGGGGAAAATGAACTGCGCAAGAGAATGTACAGAATGCTGGAGACATTCAGACGTGAGAACCTTACAACTTTCCTGATACTTGAAGAGGAGAAAAGTTCAGGTATCAATGACTCCTCAACCGGTGCCGAAGGTTATCTGGCAGACGGCATTATCGAACTGGGACTGCATTTTAAAGGTAATGTGGCAAACAGGTATATACGCATTAGGAAGATGCGTGCTGCTTCCCATAGTATGGAACCATGGATACTGACAGTATCCGATAACGGCCTGAAGGTTTTCAAAGGGAATTTCTGATCCTTCCAGAATACAGAACTATCGTCGGTCGACAATTCTTTTCGGACGTCCTTTTACTTTGTATAGTTCAAGCTGTCCGGGACCCACATAATTGAAAAGGATATTGAGATTTCCCTGTATGTAGGCATCTTCGAGTCCCTGTTTGAACTGGAAGAACGATCTCAGGAAATTTTCTTCAATAAGCTCCCTGTCGCATTTCTCCGGGTATTCGCATTCAACACTTACTCTTAATGTGGTTTCATCATCCTCTCCGCCGTAAAGGAAAGCCTCGTACTCGCCGGTAAGATATTCCATATTCTCACGCTGGAACACACCCTTCTCAACATCAACGCGGTTAAAAGGTGTCTCTGCCACCCAGAATGTTTCAGCTTCCCTCTGGGGATTCAGTATTTTCATATGGGTCCTGCCACAGGCGCATTTTTCCCTAGTGGTAACCACGGTGGTATCCTCTGTGTCGTAATTGAGTAAGAGTGTGCCGCACTTTGCTCCCACGGGCAGGAGTGTTGTCAGGACTATCCGACCACATTCTCCATCCTTTACGAAATCCTTCATATGGGGATCATAGACATCAAGGTGCACGAGGTCTTCCGGGACATGCAGTCCGTCAATATATGAGCACTCTCCGCACATGGTACCTTCAGTGCTTCCGTAGGTATTGAATACATCACAACCCCAGAGCTCAGAGACATAGCTACGTGATTCCTCCGGGAAGCTCTCGCCTCCTACCACAAGTTTCTCGATGCTTGATTCTGAAGGCTCCATCCCCTGCTGCTTCATCCTTTTTGCAAGGTGTATCAGTTTGAAGACACTGCCCACAATGGACGTGGGTCTGTATGAGCTCATTACTCTGGTGGGGAATGTGCATTTCCCCAAAGGCACGATTGTCATTCCGATATTTCTGGCTGCCAGTGTCATGGTATTTGCGCCCACATTCATGCCATAGGATGCACAGATGATTACCCTGTCCCCGGGACCGAAGCCCTGGGACATAAAACTCCTTGAATATTTTTCTGCATAACGTTCCCAATCCTCCCATGTAAGGAAAAACGATTTCGGGGTTCCGCTTGTGCCGCTTGTCTCATGTATTGTGAACACATCTTTCCAGTCAACCGACCTGAGGGCAAAATCATCGATTTCAGGAGGCTGGTTCTCACGTATGGTTTTCCCGGAGATTATTGGCAGGCTAAGCAGGTCTTCATGGGATTTAATCTCAGATGGTTTGATGTTGTTTTCACGGAACCATTTGCTGTAAAATGGGGAATTTTTTGCAGCATAATCTACCGTATACCTTATTCTTTCTTCCACGAGGGCATCAAGTTCCCCTCGGTCCATGGTTTCTATTTCCGGGTTATAGTATCCTGTTGCTTCCATTTTTTTACCTGCCCTGTGAATGTATTTCCGTTGATTTCAAGTGTCTGTTCTCAATTGTTTATATACTTCATCCCTGCTGTTCACAGGAAGACTGCAGTTATAGTTTTCACAGATATAGGCAGTTGCTTTTCCATCTTTCATTTCCATCTCACTGACAAATCCTGCCATCTTCTCTATTCCTGAACTCTCTCCGGAAGGCTTGAAGACCAGCACTTTATTCGGAATGAAATCATGGTTTATGCAGGACAGTATTTCTTCGGTATCCTCGTCTCCGGATTTACCCACAACTACGATCTCCCTGGAAGGACCGATAGCAAAATCAAGTGCCGACAAAAGCTGCGTGTACCCAAGGGGAACTTTCTGAACCTGACTTGCGAATATATCAAAGACCCCCCTGGCAAGATCCTCAAGATCCGTATCTGCTGTCATGCGCCCAAGCTGTAGCAGATTGAGTGCACATATTGAATTGCCTGAAGGACTGGCTCCGTCATATACATCCTTGTTCCTATATAGCAGGGATTCGGAGTAGTCGGCAGTATGGAAGAATCCACCGTTCTCCTTATCCAGGAAATGTTCTATAAGATGTTCATTTAGCTTTAGTGCCTGTTTCAGGTATTTTGTATTAAATGTCACCTGGTAGAGTTCAGTAAGACCCCAGATGAAAAATGCATAGTCTTCAAGGAAAGCTTCTACAGCGGCCTCGCCTTCTCTGTATCTGTGTAAAAGTCTGCCTTCCTGATTTTGCATATCTTTAATAATGAAATCAGCAACCCTGATGGCAAGTTCCCTATACTCTTTATCACCAAATGCAGCGGAAGCTTTAGCAAGTGAAACTATCATCAGGCCGTTCCAGTCAGTAAGTATCTTATCATCTTTTGCCGGACGTATACGCTTCTCACGATGGTCGAACAGTTTTTGCCTTATTGTCTCATACCTGGCTTTCAGGTCTGGGAAGTCCATATTGTTCTCTGCAGCAAAATTTTCCAGATCCTTCTTCTGGTGAAGGATATTCGTGCCTGTTTTGCTTCTGGTGGCTTCTTCCATGAAATTTCCACCGGGAGTGATGTTGAAGAATTTATTTATGAATTCTGCTCCATCCTTTTCCAGTACATCGTCAATCTCATCTTCGGTCCAGACATAGAATTTTCCTTCTTCCCCTTCACTGTCGGCATCCTCTGCAGAGTAGAATGCGCCTTCCGGTGAGAGCATATCTCTTATCAGATATCTGAATATCTCCCTGACAACTTTTTTATATCTTTTTTCGTGGGTTGCCTGATATGCTTCGGTGAAAGCCATGGAGATCAGTGCCTGGTCGTAGAGCATTTTCTCAAAATGGGGTACAAACCATTGTTTATCAGTTGAGTACCTGTGAAAACCAAATCCTATATGGTCGTATATTCCACCACGCCGCATTTCCTGAAGTGTTCTTTCCACCATCTCAAATGCGTCACTATCACCTGTCCTTTTCCAGTAGCGAAGCAGGAATGTCAGGTGATGCGGGGTCGGGAATTTCGGTGCGTTTCCAAAACCTCCGCTGACCGGGTCAAAGTTATTACGTAACATCTGGTATGTTCTGTCCAGAACATCCCTGTCCAGAGTTGCCTCATCTGATTCTTTTGTAGATTCGGAAATTGCTGAAACGATCTGGTCTGCATTCGATATAAGCTCCTCACGCTTTTGTGCCCACGTCTGTTGCAGCATGGGAATAAGATCCAGCATACCGGTGGCACCAAATCTGCTTTCTCTGGGGATATATGTTGCTGCAAGGAAGGGCTTCTTTTCAGGCGTCATGAAAATTGTAAGTGGCCAGCCTCCGCGTCCTGTTAGTGCCTGACAAACGGACATGTATATGCTGTCTATATCCGGTCGTTCTTCCCTGTCAACTTTGATCGGAACGAACGTATCATTTATCAGGCGTGCAACTTCCTCATTCTCAAAGGATTCCCTCTCCATTACATGGCACCAGTGGCAGGTAGAATATCCGATCGAAAGGAAGACAGGCTTGTCTTCTGCCTTTGCCTTCCGGAATGCTTCTTCTCCCCAGGGGTGCCAGTCCACCGGATTGTATGCATGCTGAAGAAGATACGGGCTTTTTTCGTTTATTAATCTGTTCGCTCCTCTTTCACTCCGCTCTGTCCTTCTTTCCTGCAATTTTATTACTTCCAGATGTCTTTTACCCACTCCGAATACTAAATCTGAGTATCTTGTTATTTATACATGCTTACCAATTTTTACAATTTTTTTCCTTCAACGATATGTCATAATGATGATAATCATCATTTAAAATATTAGAAGAAAGTTTATATAATGAACTAATCTAATTAAAATCAGTAAGAAAGTTTAGAATTTAAATTATTATCTGGTTAAAGGTGGTACAAAATGAATATTAAACTGGTTGTTATTCCTGTTATACTATTTGCAGCCGTTATCCTGTTTAGCGGCTTGATCAATGATGGCGCGGCTCCGGCTCCGGAAGTTGATGATGCTCCGGTGGATGCTGGAAACCTTGATGATACTCCGGCTCCAGAAGAACAAAAGTCTACAGCATCCAGCGACAATGATAATGTTCCTAAAGAGGAGCCTGAAAAAGAAGAGGATTTAGCTCCTCTTGGAATAGGTGGTGGATCTGCAAGTTTCTCTGGTGGCGTGTCGGCTAGTGCTCAGGAACAAACTGATAATGAGAATACCGATAATGAAGGATATACCGACGGTGAGGAGCAAAACGAAAATCAGGAAGAAGGAGGCAACGAAACGGCAGATGATGGTGAAGAACTGGCCGGTGAAGTTGAAGATGACTCTGATCAGAAAAAAGTATGTCCAACACCTGAAGAAATACCTGAGTTCCCGACAGTTGCACTTCCAATGCTTGCAATCCTTGGTCTGGCATTTATATTCAGGCGTAAGTAAGTCTAATATCAATTGAACCGTTCTTTACGGTTCAATATTTTACTTTCATATATCCGCCTATCTGTTTTTTACATATGCTTGCGTGCTTTTCTTCGTCTCTTATTAATTGTTCGAGATCTTCAAAGAATTCCTCCAGGTCATCTTCCTTCTCAAACAGTGCTTTTATGACATCTGGATCTGCATTCTTCATGTCTTTATAGGCATTTAATGCAAGGATCTCATATTTTACGATCATACTGAACATTTCCGGGGAAGAGAGTCCCTCAAAATTTAAAATATGATTTGGCAATCCTTTAGGTGTACTCTCAGGTATCTGAATGCTAGCTTTTTTAAGCCATTTTTCGACAATTGATCCGTGCCTGTCAGAATCATGGGACAATATTTCCAGAGCCTCTAAATTGTCATCCATCATTTCCAGACGCCCTTCCCAGGTGCCCATTTGCTCCATCTGTAATTCAAGCCAGTACATCTTCTGCATCAGAGCAATTAGAACTTCCTTATCTTTAATAGCCGGCAAAAAAACCCTCTTTTATTTGTTGATGAATATATAAGATGCTCTATATTTATTTACCTTTGTTGCTTAAAGCGATGCTTACTTATATTAAAGCTGTATTCTCTGGGTAATATTCCACGAATACTAGTTATGATTTATAATTATCTGGAGGATTTATATCACTACTGCAATAGCCCTGTTAAGCAGCGGTCTTGATTCTGTTACCGCTATATCGGTTGCAATGGAGCATACCGAAGTTAAATTGGCACTGGTGTTCGACTATGGGCAGCGCTCAGCCAGCCGTGAGATCGAATGTGCAAAGAAGATAAGTGAGCATTTCGGATTCGAGCTTAAGGTAGTGGACCTTGGCTGGCTTGCCGGGATAACTGGGACTTCCCTTGTAAATACCAGCAGTGATGTGCCGGAAATGTCTCTTGAGAAGATATCCGAAGAAGCAGACCCTTCAATATGTGTTGAGTCCGCAAAGAGTGTCTGGGTACCCAACCGCAATGGCGTTATGATAAACATCGCTGCAAGTTTTGCAGAAAGTATGGGACTGGATAATGTTATTGTGGGTTTCAATAAGGAAGAAGCTGTAACGTTCCCGGATAATTCTCAGGACTTTATCGATGCCATTGATAATTCTCTTTCCTATTCCACACTGAATAAGGTAAAGGTTATGTCACCGCTTATCGGACTTGATAAAAAGCAGATAGTCTCAAAGGCCATGGAAGTTAACGCTCCTCTTGAATTCAGCTGGAGTTGTTATCATGGGGAAGATATTCCCTGTGATACATGCGAGAGCTGTGTGAGGAGAAAGCGTGCTTTTGATGAAGCAGGTGTGGCTGATCCTCTGCTGGTAAGGCTTGGAGTATTACCTGAATAGGCTTTGTATTGGGATAACATGGAATGTATAATACTTGATGAAAGGCTCGATTATGACGGAAATCAGATATCGTCTCTCTGGGCATATAATCTGGCGGATGTACAGTCGGATTCTATAATAGCTTTCAGGGGAGCATGTGATGTGAAAATTGAGCATATGATTGACCTTGAGGACAAAAAACAGGGTGACATGATATTCTCCACGGACATGCTTCACTTTATTATCGAACATTTCGATTCAACAGATCTCAAACTTATTTATGCAAGACAGAGGTTGTTCACAGCAATTGTCCGTGAGATTCTCTCATCCCGCTTCCTGGATATAGAAAGGATGGGTGATGATCTTTTCATAAAAGGTAAAAAGCTCACAGTGTCCATTGCAAGTACATCCCCGGTTTCCCAGAAAATCCATTTTGGTATAAACGTGGTTCATGACCACTACGGAAGCCTGGATGAAATAGGGATAGGGGGTGATGAGGTCGGCAAAATTCTGCGGGAAATAGCAAATTCTTACACCAATGAGATCGCTGATATTGAAAAAGACCTCCGTAAATCCCGTCCACTTGATGTGATATAATGTATGCTCCCATAAGTGAGGTATTCTGCTCTGTGCAGGGTGAAGGTCCGTATGTTGGTTCCAGGCAGGCGTTCGTACGCTTTGCCGGATGTAATCTGAGCTGTCCCTATTGTGATACACAGGCAGAGGATCCTGAAACCTGCAGGTTCGAGGAAAAGCCAGGATCCGATATTTTTGAGTATCTGGACAATCCACTTTCTACAAACGCTGTTGAAAGGATGCTTTCATCTTTTGATAATATACATTCGGTGTCACTTACAGGAGGGGAGCCCCTTCTTCATGCGGATTTCATAGCAGATATGAGCATAACAAGTCCTCTGTATCTCGAATCCAACATGACCATGCCACATCTTGCAAAAAAGGTAAGGGATAAGCTGTCCTTCGTTTCCGGGGATGTTAAAATAATACCTCCTTCCTCTGTGGAGGATTTTGAGAATCATATAGAGAGGACCATAGAGTGTTTCAGGATACTCAAAACTACAAAGAACAGGGATTGCTTCTGTAAGATAGTTGTCACTAAGGATACGGATGCAGATGATATCGAAGCGGTGATAGGGGCTATCTCAGGTTATATATCCTGTCTTGTATTGCAGCCAGTCTCGCAGCCAGACAAGCTGCCAGGGCCCGGATATCTGCTGGATCTCCAGGAAAAGCTACTCGATTATGTTGATACTAAAATAATACCACAGACCCACAAGATGTGGGGGTGTCTGTAATGAAAATGAAATTAGGAATAATAGATTATATTGACAGTGCCCACTACCTCCCGGAACACAACACATGCGGAGTGGTCCACGGGCATACTTACAAGGTTGAGATCGTGATAGAAGGTGAAAAGAAGGAAAGCGGGATGGTCATGGATTTCTATGAGATCAAAAAGATCGTCAAGGAAGTCCTGAAAGAGTACGACCATGTGCTGCTTAACGAGATACTTGAGTACCCGAGTGTTGAGAATCTCTGTGAACATATGCATTCGACTCTCTCGTCAAGACTTGATTTCCCGCTGTCCCTGAAGATATGGGAAGGACAGGGCAAGTGGTGTGAAATATGTCCTTAGACAAAGTGTGCAGGATGACACAAAACTATATTATGGGTTAATGCTTATTTTGAGCTGAATTTACAGGAGCTGCCAAGGAGCTGTAAATATGGATAATCAAAAATCAGAAGAATGTGAAATGGAAATTTCCAGGGATAAGGAAGTCAAGAGAGTAATAGCACAACATCCCTGTTATTCCAAAGAGGCCCAGCACAAGTTCGGGAGAATCCACCTGGCAGTAGCTCCGAAATGCAATATTCAGTGTAATTATTGTGATCGAAAGTTTGACTGCGTTAACGAGAGCAGACCCGGTGTTACCAGTGAGGTATTAAGTCCTGAGGATGCTCTTGAGAAAACAAGACAGGTTCTCAGTGAATATCCTTTCATAAAGGTAGTCGGTGTTGCAGGTCCCGGTGACCCGCTTGCAAACGATGAGACCTTTGAGACTCTGGAACTTATCAAGAACGAGTTTCCGGACGTGACACTCTGCCTGAGTACCAACGGGCTTGTACTGCCCGAGAGAATGTCTGATATTCTCAGGACAGGTGTTACAACTCTGACCGTGACGATGAATGCAATCGACCCTGAGATCGAGGCTCAGCTCATAAGCCATGTTTCCTATAAAGGAAAGGTCTACAAGGGCATTGAAGCCGCGGAGATTCTGATCAAAAATCAGCTTGAAGGTATCAGGCTTGCGGTTGAGGCGGATCTTGTGGTAAAGGTAAATACGGTGCTTGTTCCGGGTATCAACGATGAGCATATTATCGAGGTCGCAAAGAAGATCAATGATCTCGGTGTTTATATCATGAATGTGATGCCACTCATCTGCCAGGCAAAGTTTGCTGACAGGGAAGCTCCTTCACCTGCCGAGTGCAAGGCCGTGCAGGATGCATGTGCACCCTATGTACAGCAGATGAGACACTGTCGCCAGTGCAGGTCAGATGCTTACGGTCTGATCGGTAAGGATCTCTCGCAGATGAGTGAGGAACGCCGTAACGTCATTAAACTTGATATGAAAAAGAAGATGCATTCGGATGAGAAGGCTTAGGCCTTTTCACTGAAACCTATTTATTTTGTGTCTGCATTCAATCTAATAACTCTATAATCATTGTGCAGGTGTTTTTTTGTATATTGAAGAGCTTGCGGAAAGTATCAGGAACTTTGAAGGGGTAACCCGTAAAAAACCAATATCTGATATTGTCAGTATCTTTGAGACAGTACGCCCGGAGTACAGGGATGCGATTGTGGATTTCGGTGACGACGCCGCTGTAATTGATATCGGAACCGATGATGTTATTCTTTTCGCGGCTGATGCCATATGGGGAAAGATAGTCAATAAAAGTCCCTGGTGGACCGGTTATACTTCCGTGGTTGTCAATGTGAATGATATCTCGGCAATGGGTGGAAGGCCCCTGGCCATGGTAAATGTCATGTCATCCAGTGACCATGATTCAACTGAAGAGGTGATGAGGGGTATCCGTGACGGGATAAAAAAATTCGGTGTACCCATGGTCGGAGGACATATGCACCCGGACACGCCCTATAATTCTCTGGCTGTTTCCATCATAGGTATAGCCAAAAAGGACTGTGTGATCAGGAGTGACACCGCAAAGCCGGGTGACATTGTCATTGCGGCCTATGATATGGATGGAAGGGTGGGAAAGAATTCTCCCTATAGCTGGGATACAACATCATTCAAGGAGCCTTCAATTGTACGTGACAGGTTCATGGTAATGCAGGAGATCGGCGAGAAAAAGCTTGCAACAGCCGGCAAGGACATAAGCAATCCCGGTACCATCGGTACCCTGGGAATGCTCTGTGAGGTAAGCAGGGTAGGTGCATCCGTGGATCTCAGGAATATACCAAGGCCGGATAATGTGGATTTCGAGCAATGGCTCAAGATATATCCTGCCACAGGATACGTTCTGACTGCAAAAGAGGAAAATGCTGCCGAATGTATTGAAGTGTTTGAAAAATGCGGTATCGTTGCTGCCGTAATCGGAAAGATCGAAGAGACCCGCAAACTTGACATCTATGATGACGATGGCAGAGCAACGGTTTTTGATTTCTCAAAGGATAAAATAACCGGAATCGAAATTTAAGCCGGATAAATTACGATTGGATAGTAATCAAATAGTTTTAGCATGGCCTGCGCTTATTCGCTATTGATCCATGCTTCCAGTTCTTCTTTCAGGAATTTTTCAGCAGCCTGTACTTCTTCAAGGCTTCCACGGAGCACGATAACTTCTCTTTCGGTAGGCTCTACCACAGTAACGCTTACCTTTCTGTCAAGTGGCTCGAGTTCGAACTCTTCCACCAGATCATAGATTATATATGAGGGAGTTCCGGGTGGTATTATGAGATCATAGAGGCCTTCCAGTTCATCTTCACCGATTTCGCTTCTGGCTTTGCTTTCCTCTAGATCCTCAATCTGTAATTTTTTGACCAATTTTATCACCTTGTCTTAAGGCTTGATGGTCCGCGCCGGATAAATAATAATCGCTGCGGGAACGAAAATTTCCTGAAACTAATTGACTATTTGAAGTATCCTTTATTTCTAAAAGCACGATTGAAAGTAATGGATAATGATATCTTTGATGCGGTCCTACCGGTATGTAAGGGAAGGATTTGAATGAGACTGATAGATCTATCAGATGCCAAGGGACAGATACGGGTGGAGTTTGCAGGATGTAACATGCGCTGTCCTTATTGTGTGCATATACATCAGCCAATGAAAGAATGGTCTGTTGAAGATGTTGTTGATTTTGCAAAAAAGTCCACAACTGAGAATGTTTATCTGGGAGGCGCCGAACCAACTCTCCAGAAGGACCTCATGCCTTTGCTCAGGCAGCTTCATGAAAACGGTAAAAGGATTATTTTGAAATCAAATGGCATGAGACCTGCCGTACTTGAGGAAGCTCTCCCCTATGTGGAGGGTTTTGTGCTTGAGATAAAGGCTCCGCTTGATGACATTCAGGCTATTATGGAGCTGACAGGCATGTCCGAGGAACGTAGTAAGAAATACGTAAAACTGCTGCATCAGTCCCTTGACATAGCCCGCAGGAAATGGCTCAGGATATGGATAAGGGTCATTCCGGAATATGTGAACAAGGACACAATTCCCCGTATTATGCCAGATCTGGAAGGTGCTTCCGAGGTCATGCTCTATCAGTTCATGAGTAATCCCGAATTCGATCTTCCGTTCAATGGACATGAAGGGCCTACCCCTTCGTGGAGTGAGATCAGGGAACTTGGTGAGATGATACTCCCCGGGGTAGAGCAGGTCAGGCTTGTGGGAGATCAGGGAAAGCTGGTACTGAAATAAGCTGATTTTGAAAGGTTGCTGTAGATTACTTTATATTGGTCTGGTATGCCGTTTATAGATCCCATGGGTTCCGGGACCTATGATAAACTGGTCCTGATTCCCGGCAATTGTCTTTTTCATGACCTGTCCACTGTTGAGCCTGAAAACAGTTCTCTTTTTTTCATGGCTGAGGACAGGGATTTTTGTACTCGTTTTACATATCACAAACACAAACTCGTGCTGATACTTTCTGCCATGAGGTCATACAGGGACTGGCTGGCTGAGAGATTTGATCTTGTCTATTACGGAATTGAGGATGCTACCGATCAAAGCTATAAAGAGAAACTGGGTTCTGTTCTTGAAAACCATGGGATAGAGAAACTCGTTACCTATGAATTTGAGAATGAGGGATTTTCAAAGCTTATCAGGACTTTGTGCAAGGAAAAAGAAATAACCCTTGAAACAGTTGCTTCTCCCGGTTTTATTAACTCTGTTGATGAATTCAAAACCTACAGGGGAGATAAGGAAAAACTGCTGCTGAATAACTTTTATATTTTTCAGCGAAAAAGAATGGGATATCTTATCAATGCAGATGGAAAGCCTGCAGGTGGGAAATGGAACCTTGATAAGCAAAACAGGCAAGTTCTGCTGGATTCTGTTCCTGTTCCGTCTCTGCCTTCGTTTTCCGGCGATGTTCATACCGGGGCTGTGGTGGAATTTGTTGAGAGGGAATTCTCATCCCATCCGGGAAACGGTTATGATTTCTATCTTCCGGCCACGAGAGACGATGCGCTACTATGGCTGGATGATTTTCTTAAATATCGCCTGAAGGATTTTGGCCCATATGAGGATGCGATTAGAAAAGGAGAACCTTTTCTTTTCCATTCAGTACTGTCTCCTCTGTTGAACATCGGCCTGCTGACACCTTTCGAGGTAGTTGAAAAATCTCTGGACCATTATGAAAATAACCGGGATACAATTCCTCTGTCGAGTATAGAGGGTTTTATTAGACAGATTATAGGCTGGCGTGAGTTTATGAGAGGTATGTATCACGGACCTGACATGAGAGGGAACTTTTTCGGACATCAGCGAAAGCTAAGTGAAAAATGGTACACTGGTGAGCTTGGAATCGAAGCTGTGGATGATGTGATCGGAAAAGTGCTCAAATACGGTTACTGCCACCATATAGAAAGACTAATGGTTCTCGGTAATTTCATGTTGCTGTGCGAGATTCATCCTGATGAGGTCTACAGATGGTTCATGGAGTTGTTCGTTGATGCATATGAATGGGTTATGGTGCCGAACATATATGGTATGAGCCAGTTTGCCGATGGTGGTACATTATCGACAAAACCGTACATATCGGGATCTAATTATATATTGAAGATGAGTGATTATCGCAAAGGTAGCTGGTGCGATGTATGGGATGCTCTCTACTGGCGATTCATTGACAAAAATAAAGATGTTCTTCGGAAGACTTTCCGAATGGGCATGATGGTCTCTGCTTATGAGAGGATGGACTCCGAAAGGAAAAGTAACATGCAAAAAATAGCAGAGAATTTCCTGGAAACCCTGTGACCCATTAATTCATTTTTTAAACTAAGGTAAAAAACAGTTATCGTGAACTATGATTCAAAAACAATAAAAGTTCACAAACTGCTTATTAATCAAGCAATCCGAAATTCAGAATCAGGGATTGCAACTAGGGGGTTTTAAGAATTGAAAATCAGGCTAGGTGTAATGTTATGTTTTTTGGCTGTACTATTTTTAATGTCAGCGGGAACTGTAACTGCACAAATGGTCCAGGGAAATGAAACACAGATAACGACAAACGAATCAAGACAGTATTTCCCTGTCGTTAATGATGACAAGATCGTATGGATGGATGACAGTAATGATAACTGGGATATTGCCATGTACAATCTGTCCGACGAAGAGATAATGAATATTACTACAAACGAATCACGACAATACTATCCGTCAGTCTATGAAGACACTATCGTATGGATGGACGATCGTGAGGATAACTGGGACATATTCGCATACAATGTATCTTCGGAAGAAGAGATGCAACTGACCACAAATGCATTGAGACAATACTTCCCTGCTATTTATGAGGACAAGGTTGTCTGGCAGGATAGTCGCAATGGCAACTGGGATATTTATATGTATAACCTCAGTTCCGAGGAAGAGACCCAGGTAACGACCAACGAATCCAACCAGAGGCATCCGGCTATCTATGATGATAAGATCGTCTGGGAAGACAGCCGCAATGGCAACCGTGATATCTTCATGTATAACATCACAACTGAAGAGGAGACAGAGCTGACTACAAACGAATCACATCAACGTGACCCTGCTATCTACAATGATAGTGTGGTATGGGTCGATGAAGGCAATGACAGCAGGCAGGTTGTCCTGTACAATCTCACTTCAGAGGAAGAGACGCAGTTGACAAGCAATGATTCAATAAAATGGTCTCCAAAGATCTATGATGACAAAGTTGTATGGATGGACTATCGTAATGACAACTGGGACGTCTATATGTATAACATTTCGTCAGAAGAGGAATTAGAGGTCACGTCAAACGAATCTGACCAGAGGAATCCCTCAATCTATGGGGACATTATCGTGTGGATGGATCATCGCAACGATAACTGGGATATTTACATGATGACCCTTGAAGGGTCCGAAATTACAAATATGACCGGGGAAACGGACACTACTGTGGTAACAGACTCCACAATGGATGACAACACTACTATAGAGGACAACATAACTGAGGAGGACAACGCTACCGATGACAATGTCACTGTAGTGGATAACGTGACTGATGAGAATGCTACCAGTGAAGATGATAATGAAACCATGGAGGATAGTGCCACAGAAGATACAAATTCTTCATGATTTCTGACACAACTTACACGTAGCTTCGGGAAATGCCTTATGGACATTTCCTTTTCTATTTAATTCCTCTTTTTCAATAAATGTAGAACTTTTATTCCTGATGTGTTGATCTGATTTTTATGTTCATGTAAAAGCTGATTGCAGATCAATCTTCAGTTGTTTTTTTCCTGCGCTTAACGTATATTGGACGATATCTGTCATACAGTACTACGTTCAGTGTCAGTAACAGGATGAAAAAGAGTGTGGTTTCAAGGTTTACCGAACCACCGTATCTGGACATAAGATAGAATACATAGATAAGAACGATTCCGAAGTTTGCTACTGACATGAAAATGAATTCCTGCAGAATGGATCTCCAGCTGGTTCCTCGCCTGGCCAGCCAGTGGCTCAATACGGTGTTCAGTATAATTACAAAGCTTACTCCGATAGCAAGCTGGTAGTTCGTAGCCCTGACTTCTGGAAGTATCTGAGAGAATATTATAGTGATCAGGGATACGAGGAAGATCTTCTCGACAAGTTCGCTGTTAAAGAAATGCTTTGAAGATTTTTCGTTACCGATAGTATAGATCATTCCTATATCATTGGGAATCGGATCTGCTGCGATAGAAAATCCTTTTTGCGGTGCAGGCATCTTCCGGAGTATGAGCCAGACACCAAGTATGACGATGGCTGCCCACCCCACAAGAATCAGTATTGTCCAGGGATTTGCCCTTATCATATCCGTCGTGTCAAGTTGGGCTATGTGTATCCAGTATTCCTGCGGGATCTTGATAAATATCCAGATGAATGCAACGGCAGCTATGACATGTTTTCTCGTAAGCTGTATGGGGTTCCACTTAACTCTGACAAGTTCGTAGAATATAAAGAAATATTCGAAGGTGTTTGGAAATACAAGCAACAATGTCCTTACCTGTAAAAGCTCGAAAAGCACCACTCCCACAAGTCGGTAATAGAAGAGAAAACGGTTAATCTCAAAGGCAAAGAGATTATTCCAGTTACGCATTGTGGACAGATAAGTGATGGCAAGATAATAGATGTCAAGGGCTTTGTCATATCCCTGATATCCTTCAAGGGGCAGGGCTGTGAACTGCTGGAATATCGTCTGATCGATGCCGTCAAGGACAAGGGCAGCGATGACACCCGGCAGCGGGTATCTGGGAATAGCAAGCGGAATAAAGAAGCGTGCAAGGACCACAGCCCAGAATATCAGCATATCAACTGTATCTACCATACTTTACCCCTGATTTCCCCTTTAATTCCGCCGTAGTAAGTTCCTTACGGATTCTGGTGCTTTTAAGTGGCGACCAGTTTTATACTACGTATCCTGAGGATACTGACGGAATCCACAATTATTGTATGTTCTATTTTACATTTAAACTCTTCTAAATTGCACAAGATCTGCTTAATTCTGGTATATCTCGTATAATTGGAAAAATGACAGCCAGGCAATCTATTTTCAGAAAAGGGGGGCCTGGTATACGGAAGTATCTTTTCGCCGCGGATGCTCTCTTTTTTAATTCCGGTAATTGATGCAATATGATGCTGAGTAAGAATTTTTCCATGTGTGTTCTCATTGAGATTCTGTCTTCATCTCTACCGGTAAATTTATTCGCATTAAGACTGTTATATTCGTCTGATTGAAATGCAGGAATACAAGTTAAAGCGCGGTTTTAAGCCGGATATGGACAGGATATACGAATGTCTTACAGAGACATTTCCCAGTGAGATCAGAAAAGAGGATGACAAATTCGTTACTTCTTACGGCATTCTTTCCGAGTTGACCGTCTGGATAGAGGGTAAGAAACTGGTTGTTGATACGGTTTCTGACACTTCCGTCACGGATGATGAACTTATTCTGGATTCTAACAAGCGTTTCAGGGATTTCCTTTACAACGCAACAGGCTACACTGCCAAGGAACGTCTTAAGCAGGCAAAGAAGGCAGTTTCCAAGTAAGTCTCAAAGTAATTGACTTGCTTTTTAACAAAACCGGAATCTGTTCAATATGGATTTTATTGAAAAACTGAAAAGCTTTGAGATACCCACATGTCTCAGGGTTTGTGCAGGGACCGACGGATCGGTCACCTTCCTGCTGGAGATCATGACGAGATACCAGACTGCGGTTGTGACGGAGTTCCAGCATATAATCCCTGCGGATGAGAGAATGGCAGAGATCTTCGAGGTGAAGGTCGGTGCGGATATCAATGAACGTGTGGTCACACTCATGTCAGGGGATATCCCACATGTGTATGCGCGATCCCTGTCCGCAATTGAGAAGATGCCCGAGGGCGTAAAGTGCGATATGATGAAAGCCGATATCCCCATCGGAAGGATTCTCCGTGACCACAATATAGAGACGCGCAGGGATTTCGAGGGCATTGAGCTCATAGAAGATGAACCGCTCTTCGGTGCGGATACGGTTCTGTCACGCTCATACAGGATCGTCCATCACAATGGTGTCCTGATGTGGATAAACGAGCGTTTCCCGGTGGATTCCCGCTGGGAACTCTGATCTTTTTATAAACAACGATCTCCCGACCGAAACCTTATTAATTGATTCTGCGTATTATGTGCCAGCGCCCCAAGAATTATTCTGCGCCTCGGTGGCTTAGGGGTATAGCGCGTCCTTGGTAAGGACGAGGTCGCGGGTTCAAATCCCGCCCGAGGCTTGATTTATTTCTTTTATCTAATGCTCGAATTCTGATGTTAAACGAACTCTGTTCTTGTAAAACTGTCCGGTAAAAATCTAAAATTATAAGTTAGATTTTAAACTTAAACTTCTATACCTGCTTTATTATCTTATCAACATCATAAAATTATGTCGAAAGACTTATATCATTTCTGATGTTATACTGGAACCGGGGTTGTTGGATTTAAATTGAAATGGTGTACGATATGAAATACTATATGAATGAGCTTGCCTGCCGAATATACAGCCCGGACATCCAGGAGAAGGGGATCAAATGTCTTTTATAGAGGATATCAAACCTGTCTTACTCCTGTATGTGGTCGGGGATACGTTAACCACTTTTTGTGCCCTGCAGACCGGAATGTTCTATGAAGGGAATCCGGTGTTGTCACATATATTCAGTATCTACGGATACACTGTACTTATCCCCTTGAAAATTGGCTTTATGTTCCTATTGTACCATGTTTACAAAAATGCGAATCGTTACTACTGGAACATTACAAGATATGCGGTGACCGGTATCGGCCTTCTTGCGACTGTCAGTAATATGGCGGTTGTCCTTAACGGATGAGCTGGATATGCTGAACATTTCATATGAAATGTGAATGAATACTCTTTATTTAATCTCTGTAATCGACGTAGAGTCTTTCAGATAGTACTCAAACAGTTCTTTTCCCCATGCTACTGTTACTGGACTGCAGCTCATAAGCTGTGTATAGTCATATGCCCCTTCTTTTGTAAAAGATTGTAACAACATACAGGATTCACTTAATTTAAGCGAAACAAAGTCTATGTCCCGAGGATATTTATAAAGCTTGATCTGGCTCTTACCGATTAGTTTAATTAATTCCTCATGTTCGTCTACTAAAAGTTTATTGTAAAGGCGTGGATCAAAAATGATTGACAAATTTACTTCACTGTCTATCATTTCTCTTAAAAGATCCGATAAATAAGGACGAATCGAGACTGCTATCATATCAAATGTTTTTGAGCTTTTGAATAATTCATGCGCCTCTTCATTATGATCGAAGATATCAGATAACCTGGGCTGAATTTCAGTCAAGCCATCCATTTCATATAGTCTTTCCAGCAATTGCTGAGGAATAAAATTTATGTTCCGGTTTTGCCAGTAATCATAGACATTCTCCACAACTTTATCAATGGGTAGATTGGGATTTAATTTGTCTGAAACCAGTTGCCCCATCTCTGTTAATCTGTAGAAATCTGCTTCTTTTGTTATCAGTTTATGCTTTTCCAGTAACTCTATGATTGAGAGAAAAGCCATTATGTCCATACCTGAAGCTGTACAAAGTTCATCAGATTTTTTTGGCCCATTTTCAAGAGATAGAAGTATATTCCTATTTCTTGCTGTTATCACTGTTTCAAGTGATTTATCGTTCATCAGTTTGCCTCCTACTAAAAAGGGAAGCTTAAAAGAGTTGAGTAAAAACTTTTGGAAAGAGTTCTTCAACAGCTTCCTTTCTACAAGGAATGCTCAAAGAAAAGTTGTAAGAGAATCCTTCGACAAGAATTCTTCAATCTTCCCTCTTCCACAAGGAATACTCAAAGAAAAATCGTAAGAGGATCTTTTCACAAGAATCCTTCAACTACATTCTGCGGTACTTTATATAATGGTGTGATAGCAGATATAGTTTGACAGTATAATATTAGTCCAATGGTATAATCACAAACGATGTATGTGGAAAGTTTTTCCACAATACCATAAAACTATAAATTATGTATTGTGGATCCTGGAATATTTTCAAATTCCGTGCAATGAAGTTAAAATAAGCATTAGGGAGATCTCTCTTATCAACAAGAGATGAACTATCTTGGTTTGTGAAGTTTTTCAGCAGATGATTCTTTCTTCTTCTGTCAAGTGCTTGGTTTCAGGGTATGGTATATCAAGGCGCGCATCAATATTTTTCACCCGGGTAATTTGTCCTGGCATCTATATTTATGTAAATACAAAAGAATATCTGCCTAATAAAAATTTATTTATCTATAGTCTATTGTATTTTGGTATTATTATGTTCTGAAAAATATCAGTTTCATCTAAATATTGATATAGTATAGCGATATTTACTGATCTATAGTATATTGTTCCTCTGAAAATAAATAAATTATATATATCGACCTAGATAAATATTAAGTAGTAATAGGTCTGTATACTCCCTGTGTCATGTGTCAGAAGATGAACACATCTTTTGATTCTGTGGTACTGGAGGGGAAAAACCTTGAAAAAAGAATCTTTACTGGATGTATTGCTTGAGTCCGAAATGAGGCTTGATTCCTTATTAGCCTTAAAGGAGGGTCCAAGGGACCTGGAAATGTTACTAAGAGATATGAACGCTGATGAAGAGACATTGCTTTTCCATATGAACACGCTACAGGAATACTATCTTGTTTCTGATAATGGTGAAAGATACGGACTCACAACAATAGGAGAGGTCATTGCGGATGAAATGATGCCGCTACTGGAACATCTTGACGAACTTGAAAAAACTCTTGGACCTGGGGAGGGATTTAAAAGCCCTTCGAATCCCGGCTACTCACTACGGACTTGATCGATAATATCTACATAACTCCATTGTTCGCCGGACACACTCGCCATACACAAATATTGTCGCAATGACCGGCTCTGTCCAGCAGTTCTGGCATGCCGTATCATTAAGCTAAAACATTATGACCGATCTGTCAGGATTCGGTAATTATGCAGATGAATCGGTTTGATCATTGAACCTTTTTCCTGCATCTTTTTCATATTCTCTTTTCAGCGATTCAAGCGGAGGAATGAATATCTTCTTTCCCGAGGATGTCACGAAAACACACGGGGATTTACAGGCAATTATCTCTTCCTGAATCAGATTCTGCTGTCCGAAAGGTCGCAGTACAAAGCGGGACATTAGCTGGAAACCTCCCGGATTGCATTCCAACTAAAATGATATCTCCGGCTTACGGAACAAAGTAGGCACTCAGCAAATCTGTCTTCAACTGCAATATTCAGTCTCGTTATACCTGCACCCCCGCGAGACTCCGGACATTTACTGCTATACACTCTTTCAATACGGAACGAACTCCCGTTAATTCGGTGTGTTCCTGTCCTTGCAGCTGTATGCGGTAAGCTCAGAGAGTATTAAATATCAACCGAATGCCCCTCCCATCCGATTCACTTGCTCCTGCACTAACCAAGCTAACATTTATTCTACCACTAGGATTTGAACCTTTGCCCTTTGCAAGAGAGAAAAAATATTTTTTATCAGGGTATTAAGGAGCTATCGCCAGAATTTCATCTGCTGTCAGATAACAAATACCGTCTCTTATTCAGCTGAAAACCGGATTGTAGCTGTCCTTACTGGCTTAAAGGGATAATCCTACTATTGAAGTTTCCGGAACATTTGCTAACTCTCACTAATCCGGGTAGTAACCTGATCCCACAAGGTATGCCTCATCTCCAATGTAGGTTCTTTTGATGTAGGTATGTTTCATTGATGGCTCGTTTTCACCGGGCTTTGGCCAGTAATAATCGACCCATCCTTCACCTTCCACGCTCAGTGCTGTGTCGATAAAGAGCTGCCCTATGGGTTTGCCGTTGTAGTCCTCAAGGTCGCTCATGTCCTCCCCTTCACTGCTCACGTCAGGCGGATAGACGACGCGGGTTCCGTCAGTTTTCCAGATGAATATGTAAAAATCATCATGAAACCATTCGCTATTGTTCTCCCTGAACTCCGGGAACGCCTGCTCTCCTTTATCGTTCATCAGATCGATTGCCTCATTAACCCGGGATATTGTGTACTCTTCCTGAGGTGTCAGTCCTGTTTCGATCTCTCCGACTATCTCTTCTTCCTCTTCATAGATGGATGAATCCTCAGTCGATGTACATCCAGCTGCAACTATCAGTAAAAAGCTTATGATAAAAATACAGGGTATGGATTTTGAACTACTCATTTGTACTCCCCTGTCTAGATTTATAACTTGAAGGTTAAAATCTTAGTTAGTACCTTTTACTGCAGGAAGAATTAGCTTTTTCAGAAAATACTCTAGAGTCTATTATGTAAATTCTTACTACAATTATTAATAAATTAATTTTTTATTATTTATTATATAATAAAATCTATATAGGCCCGGGTATATTGACTGTAAAACGTTATGATTTAGAGTACTCCTGATCACATATGATATCACCAAAAA
This sequence comes from Methanolobus zinderi, assembly GCF_013388255.1. Taxonomy (NCBI): domain Archaea; kingdom Methanobacteriati; phylum Methanobacteriota; class Methanomicrobia; order Methanosarcinales; family Methanosarcinaceae; genus Methanolobus; species Methanolobus zinderi. The sequence continues at coordinate 1,983,740 of NZ_CP058215.1, read as the reverse complement.
CGGTTCGGGCTTTTCTGTTACTATTCATCCTGACTGGTCTGCTAATTGGCGAAATCGGCTTTGTTTCTGCTCAGGATTCTGCAAATGTGACATCAGTGTCTGATCCCGGGCATAAGAAGGCAACGATACTCGTGCTTCATTCCTATTATTCTACATACGAGTGGTCAAACGATATCACAAAGGGAGTTATGTACGTTCTGGATAACAGCGAATACCGTGATGCTGATATATATTTTGAATATATGGATGCAAAAAGGCATCCCGAACCCGAGTATATCGTCAGTCTCTCTGAAGTGTACAGTCATAAGTATGATGATCCTGAGCAATTTGACCTGATAATAGTGTCTGACAATCATGCAATTGATTTCTTAACTTCAGAGGCAGGACTTGAGATCTTCCCGCCTGACATTCCTGTTGTTTTCTGCGGAGCCAATGACTTTGATCCCGCATGGCTTGAAAAAAGACCCAATATGACAGGTGTTATCGAATCCATAGAACCTTCCGAAACCCTTGATCTGATCCTGAAGTTCCATCCTGATACAAAGAACCTGCTTGTGATAAGTGATCACAATACCCACACATCACGGATAGTTACAGAGCAGACAAAACAGGCCTTTGAACCTTACAACGGGACTCTGGATATCCATTACCTTGAGGACATGACCGCAGCTCAGATGCAGGAAAGAGTTGCTTCAGTATCAAATGATACGGTTATATTTCTCCTCCTTTTTAATCGGGACAGGGCGGGAAATGAGGTGACAATGATGGAATCCATTGAGATGGTGACATCAAGTTCGAAGGTGCCTGTCTATTCTGCATGGGATTTCTATTTAGGTAAAGGGATCGTGGGTGGCAAACTGACGAGTGCTTTTAATGACGGAAGACTTGCAGGCGAGCTTGGCGTAAGATTACTCAATGGTGAGGACCCTGCCAGCATCCCGGTACAGGACAGCAAGTATCATGATTTCATGTTCGACTGGGAACAACTGGAGCGTTTCTCAATATCCGAGGATGAACTCCCGGAAGGTAGTATCATTATCAATCGCGTTCCGAATCTGTATGAGTTGTATAAGACTGAGATACTTGTGACTGCAATTGTAATCGTTTTCCTGCTCATTGTGGTTTCCTTCCTCCTGATTAACCAAAATAGGCTCAAGGACACCCAGGCTCAACTGCTTGCTGCAAAGGAGAAAGCAGAAGAAGCGGACAGGCTGAAATCCGTATTCATTGCTAATGTAAGCCACGAACTGCGTACACCTCTCAACGGGATTCTGGGTTTTTCAGAAATGATGAAACTGTCAAACATTTCCACAGAAAAGAAGTTGCATTACGCAGATGTCATTAACACAAGCGGAAAGCAGTTGCTTGGCCTGATAAACAATATACTGGACATCTCAAGCATAGAAGCAGGCAAGGTCACAGTCCGGAAGACGGAATTCGATGTCAATGAAATGCTTCTTGAGCTATATTCCGTATTCAGGCCACAGTTTGAGATTAATAAACCCGGTGTTGACCTGATATTTAATCAGGCTCATGATGACGAAAATTTCTTGATATACTCAGACAAACAGATGATCCGCCAGATCCTTACCAACCTGCTCGGCAATGCGTTGAAGTTCACACAGGATGGTATCGTAGAATTTGGCTACAGTATGCCGGATCATAATACCATTCAGTTCTACGTAAAGGACACGGGAATAGGCATCCCGGAAGAGAGGTATGATTGCGTATTCGGACGTTTCAAACAGGTGGACGACGGTTCCTCAAAACAGTATGAAGGAACGGGCCTTGGTATGTCCATATCAAAGGGTCTTGCACAGCTTCTGGGTGGCGACATCGAATTTGAGTCTGAGGTTGGTGCGGGGAGCGTTTTTTATTTGAGGGTGCCTCATGTCAGGAGGTTCCATGAACGTGATGGTAAGTTACAGTAGAACAAGTGACTACAGAATGTTTTGCTTTAATGTTTAATCTCAATGATAATTTTCAAACTCGGATTGGTGGAGGTCGACCAAACCTATAACTACACCACCAAACACAATACAAAATAAGGAATTCAATAATTTGTGCAATCGGCCGGCTTTCGGGAGTAGCGGGTCATTTGCGGGATATAGGATCTGAAGGGATCGATTTTCATGTCCGGGGTAGATGAGGATAGTCTGTTCTACAGGAGAATACTGGATAGTATATGGACCGGAGTCTGGGCTGCGGACAGGGATGGGAGAATAGTTTTCTTCAACAGGGGGATGGAAGACATCTTCAATGCCTCCGGGGATGCGGTTATGGGTAACAATGTCCTGGACTACATCAAAGAGCAGAGCATGCGCGACCAGAAGCACTTCTGTGAGCTCTTCTGCCGTGTGAAAAGAACGCTCAGGCCGGCTCCTTATGATTCCCTTGCCATGACAACAAAGGATGGCAGTCTCACGTATCTGAGCGGTGTTCTCATACCTCTGCTGGATGAGGAGGGAAACTATGACGGAATGGTGGGCACAGTCGAGGACGTCACACGCAGGAAACTCGGTGAAAAAAAGATGCTCGATTCCCTCAGGACAGAGAAAGAACTTGAAAGCATCTACAGGAGCAGTCCCGTGGTGGCATTTCTCTGGCTTGCGGGGCGTGAGAGGAAGGTGGAGTATGTGTCGGATAACATCAGCCAGTTCGGATACACGCCCGAGGAGCTCACTTCAGGGGGTATGAACTATACCGACATGATTTGCCCTGATGACCTGGAGATGATCAGGTTCCGGATGTTCTGGGCTGAACAGGACGATAGCCGGCATTTCTCCCAGCAGTACAGGATACTCTCAAGATCCGGGGATATTCACTGGGTAAGTGAGCGCTCGCTTATCCTGCGTGATGAGCGCGGCAAACCTGCTTACTACCAGGGTATAATCATCGACATCAGTGAGCTGAAGATGTCCCAGAAGGCCCGGCTGGAAGCCGAAAAGAAATACCGCCTGATATTTGAGAACTCTCCCCTTGGGATATTCGACTTTGACAATGAGGGAATCGTCCGACATTGTAACAGCATCCTGATCAGAATACTCGGACTGCCGAAAGAAGAGATAATCGGGTTCAACCTGATGACATCCCTTAGAGACGAAAAGATGAAAGAGGCTTTTGAGTCTGTTTTTGAGAAGAAGTCCGGCTATTATGAGGGTAACTACAAAGCAACCACAGGGGATAAGGTCACACCCATAAGGGCGTATTACAGCCCTAATCTCTCAAATGACGGCTCCATACCTGGCGGTATAGGGATAATCGAGGATATCACCGAGCGCAAGAGAGCATATGATTCCCTGAAGGCCTCGGAGGAGAAGTACTCCTCCCTTGTGGAGAACAGCAATGACGGGATTGTCATTATCCAGGATCAGGTTCTGAAATTCGCCAACTCGAAATTTGAGCAGCTCACAGGCTATTCCAGAGATGAGATAAACGGAAGGCCATTTCTGGACTTTATATCTCCCGAACACAGGGACTTTGTCCTTGAGAGATACAGAAAGAGACTGGAAAAGGACCCTGCAACTTCCCGCAAGTACGAGATATCTATTCTCTCCCGTGAAGGAAAAAAGATCTCCACCGAACTCAACGTCTCGCCCATAAGTCATGAAGGACGGCCTGCGGACATGGCGATAATAAGGGATATCACCGAGCGCAAAAAAGCTGAGAAATCCCTGAAACAGTATGCTCATGAACTCTCCGTGGCCAACGAAGAGCTAAAGTCCCTTGACAGAATGAAGGACGAGTTCCTTTCAAATATAAGTCATGAGCTGAACACACCTATCGTTTCCATAAAAGGATATTCTAACCTGATCTACGACGGAACCCTCGGAAATGTAAACGAAAAGCAAAAGGATGCCCTCAAGGTCGTGCTGCGTAATATCCAGAGACTTATACGCGTGGTCAACTCACTCCTCTATATCAGCATGCTGCAATCCGACACCGTCGAGTACAGATTTGAGGAGACCCGGATCACTGACATCATAAATAATGTTCTGGATGACATGACCTTCCAGATAGAGAAAAAGGACATAATTCTCGAGAAACGAGTACCTGCTGACATCCCTCCCGTTAAGGCCGACAGGGAAAAACTGGCGATACTCTTCACAAACCTCATGGACAATGCGATCAAGTTCACCGGATCCGGGGGAAAGATAATATTTGAAGTAAAGGAAGAAAGAGAAGAAGGTTTCATCCATATACGGATCACTGATACGGGTATTGGTATTCCTGAAGACCTTCTTCCGGAGATCTTCCAGCGTTTCTATCAGGTAGATGCATCCAACAGGCGCAGGTATGGGGGAACAGGCCTGGGATTGTATATCTCCAAAAGTATTGTCGATGCACATAAAGGACATATATGGATCGAAAGTGAAAAGGATGCAGGAACCACCGTACATCTAAGATTGCCGATATACGAATACTCGGTATTCTCTGAAGCTTCGGAAGATTAGAAGAGAATATCGGATTAAGGAACTTCCTGTCTGAGGATCCGTTTTCACATTTTTTCCCTGTGAGTATTGATCTTTAGTGTGATGTGCTGAGAACACCGGACATTCTGGATATCAATCCGTTGACCTTTTGCTGATCAGAGGTGTTTTTTCTTTTATTCGTCTTTAATAAATGGCTGTATCTGTCTATTATTTCCTGGGCTTCTTTACTATTTGCTTCTTTACTATTTTTTTCTGTTCGTTTTTTCATTCAAGTGCCTCAAAAGCTGTTTTCAGCACTCGGATTTCAATAATGGTTTATATCCCTTTTGTATGCAGGGTGAAAGTATTATTTAATAGTAATTTATTTTTGTGATATGCAAAAAAACATTTTCCGATCCGAACAGATATGCCTATCTTCTGCCCCTGGTCCTCCTGTCCCGTATGTATATGACAACACCCTTGCCGGAACCGTTCTGGGATTTCTTATCGATCTCGAAAAGGTTGGTTGCCTCCACCAGATCTCCGAGTTTCTTGTAGCCGTAGTTCCTTGGATCAAAATCAGGACTGCGTTTGATGAGGTTGCCTCCGACTTCAGCCAGCAGGGCCCAGCCGTCATCGTTGGCCGAATCCTCCACGGCATTTCTCAGAAGGTTAACAAGCCTTGAATCTCCCTTGAGTTCATTGGTGCTCCATTTGCCTGTAGGTGAGGATATGGTATCTTCAACCTCGTCATCTTCCTTCCTCAGGTTCTCGGTATAGATGAACTTGTCACAGGCTGCGATAAAGGCCACAGGGGTTTTCTTTTCCCCGAATCCATAGACCGTGAGGCCGGCTTCTCTAATCCTCTGTGACAGGCGGGTAAAGTCACTATCGCTGGATACGATACAGAAACCGTCAAGTTTCTCGGTGTATAGCAGGTCCATGGCATCGATTATAAGTGCACTGTCCGTTGCATTCTTGCCGGTGGTATAGGCAAACTGCTGTATCGGCTGAATAGAATGCTCAAGCAGGGTATGCTTCCATGGTGTAAGGTTTGGAGTGGTCCAGTCACCGTAGATCCGTCTGACGCTGGCAATACCGTAGATTGCTATCTCATCCATAAGTCCCTCTATTATGGAGGGTTGGGCATTATCAGCATCGATCAGCACAGCCAGTTTATCATCTTTTTCATTTTCATCCATTTTTTTGCACCATATCTGCATTCCGGTATACACAGCTAACTAATTAATATTGTGTGCATATTTTTATATTTATTTATTCCAGTCATATTTCAACACATACATACAATGGCTGACCGGTGTACAGTCTGTATTTTTAATAGCCGGGTTGATCTCGGATCACAGTTTTCATGAGTCTGTACAGCCATCTGAGGAGTAAGAGATATTTTTTAAATTACCGGGTACATGCTATGCTAAAAGTTTCTCAAGATGCTGCATGCCAAATACCTGAGTTACATCTTCCTTGTAATATTCAAAGAACTCCCTGCCCCATTCAAGTGCATCGGGGGTTCGGGACAGAAGAAGCCTGTTCTCGAAGGTCCTATCCTTTTTTGACATGAAAAGAAAAAGACCATCGTCATTCTGTGAAAAGGCCGGAAAGCGTATTTTTCCATTGTATATGAAGAATTTAATTTGTCCGCTTTCCATTGTCTCACAGAGTTTTTCATAACTTTCCGTTCTGAATTTATTCAGTATTTTCTGAGTGGTGACGAACTCCATGTCTATGTCCGTTCTTGATAATTCATGCAACACTTCCATGGAATCAGGATATATTATGCTGGTAACTATTCTGGACTTCTTTGTTCTTCTCAGTCCTTCATCAAATACCCTGTTCATTTCGAATATCTCAGGCAGTTCCGGTTCAATTATGGTATAATTCCCGATCTCATCAACTCTTTTCAGCAGCTCAATTGGTATAAAATCAATATTGTGGCTTCCCCAGTATTCCATATCCCTATCAAAGAAATTCACCATACTCAGCAGAGGTAATGTCTTGCTCATCAGCAACTCACTAATTGTGGTAAGCTCACACACCCCATCTTCTTTTAGCAGGAGATGCTTTTCCTCCATGAGCTTGATCTGTGGTAGAAGTGCCGATCGTTTTGTTTTAAGAGTCTCCAGTATTGTTTCCATATCTCGGGGACCATCATCCAATAAAAGCATTAGTCTCTTTCTTTTCTCTGAATTCAGAATGGTCTCAATAAGAGAAAGGCTGACATGCTCACCTCCTTTGATTATTGTACTGGCAATTGTTTTTTATGATCTGATAAAAGAGATTATCCTGTTCCACTTAAACTTTTCGAATTTCTGTTGTTATCTTATGTGCAGGTGATCTGTAGCCTGATTCGCCACTTTCAACTACCCGGTGACAAAAAAAATAACTAATATTCCCAGTACACCTGGGCACTTTTGACCACGCCGACACTTTTGAAGAATCCCCGCAGACGTGGGTTGTCTTTTCTGAGTTCATAGAACTGATAATCCGGAGTTTCGGTATAATATATTGATACGATACCGTATTCCTTGCCTTCTTCTATATAGGCCACCTTATCGTAACTATCAAGCTCTCCGAGTGGCGACTGTGAACCTGTACAATCAATGAATGTCAGTCCCTTATCACTTGTCTGGAATGCATTAATGGCGTGTCCCTTTTCCAGGTCGTAGAAATCAATCGAGACATATGCGGCACGTATGCCTGCCTGCTCCGCATTGTTATGCAACCTTTCTGCATAATCCACACAATCAAAGACATTGCTCTGGTAGAGTATCCTGTCAGTATCGTCTTCCTTCAGAAAGGCCATCAGCTCATCCCAGGTAGGGTCCTGGGCTGATTTGTTGTTTATCAGCTCCACAGGTTCACCGGATGCCTTGTAGGAGAGCACCCTGGGTTTCATACTTATGGAATTCTCATCGTACTCGAATGCGAATACAAAGTTTATGTATGCTAATATTATCAAAAAAATCAATGAAATGCCGGCTAATTTCCGGTACGTAATGTTACGTTTTGCTAAGCTTTTCATTTGTTTTTCACTAAAGGATGAATGTACGTTTGAGTATATATATTTTGCAATATATAATATTTTCAAAAGCTGATGGCTCAATTCCATAAAAAGGAAGTTCGGTTCATATTAATAGATTCTGAATCTTGACTATTGGAACCGACTTAAGACGTATGCATCTGAGGACTGGTTAAGGTTAAACGAAGGAAAACGAAGTCAAACACACCTCATACGCTGACCTTCAATTAAACTTATGTATTTGTTATTGTATCTATGAAAGTAACGATGCCAGAATTTGTCACGTTTTGCCGCAATGTGTTTATACCCGTTACCAATGTTTGCAGGAATAACTGCGGATATTGCACTTTCAGACGTAGTCCTGATGATCCGGAAGCAAAACTTATGACACCGGACGAGATCCTTCCGATACTGGAAAAAGGCAAGGATGCAGGCTGTACGGAAGTTCTTTACACACTGGGTGAGTATGGTGAGGAACTGCCGGAGTATCAACAATGGCTTGCAGATATGGGCTATGGGTCTACTGTTGAGTATCTTGCAGAGCTATGCAAAACTGCGATCGATAAAGGTCTTCTTCCCCACACGAACGCTGGTGTGCTGAATTTTACGGAACTTGAGACCCTGAAACCGCTGAATGCAAGTATGGGACTTATGCTCGAGACAACCGCTGAACTTGATGCACATGTCTCCAGTCCGGGAAAGGAACCTTCCGGCAGGATAAAAACGATAAAATACGCGGGAGAACTGGAAATTCCCTTCACAACAGGTTTGCTTGTTGGCATCGGGGAAACACTGGATGACCGGATCAACTCACTTCAGCTGATTGCTGAGCTGCATGAGGAATACAGGCATATACAGGAAGTCATAATACAGAACTTTACACCAAAACCCGGCACTCCGATGGCTGACTGTCCGCCCCCCACAGACGAGGAGATGATGCAGACAGTTCTGATCGCCAGGGAGATACTTCCCGAAGATGTGACAATACAGGTTGCACCAAACCTTGTGGACCCCTATGTTCTCATACAGTGCGGAGCCACAGATCTTGGTGGCATATCACCTGTAACCGTGGACTGGATAAATCCGGAGGCTCAGTGGCCAAGCGCTGAAAAGCTCAGAGAGATGCTCAGGGACATACCTCTTAAGGAGAGGTTACCGATATATCCTCAGTATCTGAAAAAGGGCTGGTACAGTGACCAGATAAAGGACCTTGTCCTGTCCCTCTCTGATGAGGAAGGTTACAGAAAGGAATTTGTTTAATACTGAATAAAGTCGGTTTTGCCGGATATATGAATACCGCTGGAGAAAGAAATGAAAGCTACTATCAGTGACGACGTTATCGAAAATGCGCTTGCGGGCGAGACTACAAAAGAAGATGCGCTCTCATTGCTTCAGGCCCACCCGTTCGAACTTTTTGAGCTTGCCGACAGGTTAAGATATGAATCCGTGGGCGATGTAGTAACATACATTATCAATCGTAATATCAACTTTACCAATAAATGCATAGGCAATTGCGGCTTCTGTGCCTTCAAGCACAATTCTGACGGCTATATTCTCAATATCGAGCAGATACTGGACAAGGTCAGGGAAGCTGACAGGCTCGGCGCAACCGAAGTATGTATCCAGGGTGGTCTGTTGCCTGATGTTGATCTGGATTTTTATCTTAACATCATTGAATCCGTCAAAGAGGAGTTCCCGCACATAAGCACCCATGCCTTCTCACCCATGGAGGTCTATCATGCAGCAAGGCAGAGTGATGTTTCTGTGGATGATGCTCTGCTGGAACTTAAAAAAGCAGGCCTTGGCTCCATGCCGGGGACAGCTGCCGAGATCCTTTCCGACAGGGTCAGGAAGATCATATGTCCCAACAAGCTCAGTACCGACGAATGGGTCGATGTTGTCACAAAGGCACACAGGACCGGGATCCCAACCACTGCCACGATGATGTACGGACACATCGAGACCATGGAAGAGCGTATCGATCATATCATGCTTATCCGGGAAGTCCAGAAGACCACAGGCGGGATCACTGAATTTGTCCCATTGCCATTCATGCCATATAATAACCGCATCGGTGAGAAGATGCTGGAATCGGGTCAGTATATAACCCCCGGTATGGAAGATCTCAAAATATATGCTCTGGGCAGGATTATTCTTAACACACATGTTAATAACATCCAGTCAAGCTGGGTGAAACTTGGCAAGAAGCTTTCACAGGTTGCCCTGTTCTGCGGTGCCAATGATCTGGGAGGAACACTTATGGAGGAGAAGATATCCAGATCTGCAGGTGCAAGCAACGGAGAATTCATGTCCGGACAAGAACTTGAATGGTTCATCAGATCTTCTGACAGGCAGCCAAAGCAGAGGAATACGGTCTATAGCAAGTTCTTTGATGCAACAGATCAATCAAAAACAGGTGTAAAGATCGCATAAGGTATGCACATGAGAGCAGTGATCCCCTACAAAAAACAAAATGCAAAATCAAGGCTTTCTCCGGCTCTTACACTTGAAGAGAGGGAATACTTTGTTGAGCTTATGCTCAGGGACGTTGTGGAAAGCCTGCAGGCTGCCGGAGTGAATAAGATCGACGTGCTCACAACACCCCAAAACGGAGTTCCGGATGACCTCGATGTTGATATTATCTTCAGTGAACACGATCTCAACAAGGCAATCAACGGCTATCTGGAAACAGTCGACGAACCCGTACTGGTTATCATGGCCGATCTTCCCCTTGTAACTCCGCAACATATAAGAAATATCACGGATATTGAAGATGATCTGGTCATCGTTCCCGGAAAAGGCGGAGGGACGAATGTCCTCTTTATAAAAAATCCTGACAGTTTCTATGTCAGGTACTATGATTCCAGTTACATTAATCATTGCAGAATTGCTCAGGAGATGCAACAATCGGTTCATGTCTTTGATTCCTTTCTGCTGAGTACCGATATCGATGAACCTCAGGACTTGGTGGAGATCATGCTTCACGGACATGGTTTGTCAAAATCCTATATTGACAGCAAGTTCGGTATGGAGGATAACGGCAGGGCACGGGTCAGAGTAAGCCTGTGTCAGTAAAATAAAATCTGCTGCTGACAGAACCGAATATTTTGCGGTTCCCGTTTTAAAAGGGAAAAAAGATATACTTTCTTCAAGAATCTTCTATAAAAAGTTACATTTAATACAGGTGATAATTGGTGACCATTAAAGTGAACAAGTTCAAATGCGGATACTGCGGTGCATGTGTAGGTGTGTGCCCTGCCGGTGCGCTTGAGTTGGTCGAAACTTGGATCGAAGTGGATGATAATTGTACAAGCTGCGGGATATGTGCTAAGATCTGCCCTCTGGGAGCTATTGAGGTGAGCAGGTGAAAGAATATTATGATGTGGTGGTGATAGGAGCGGGTCCTGCAGGTTCGATCACAGCTAAAACCGCAGCAGAAAAGGGTCTGAGTGTCCTTTTGATCGAGAAGAGACAGGAAATAGGAGATCCCGTAAGGTGTGCGGAAGGTGTAAGCAAGATCTGTCTTAAGAAACATATCGATCTGGACGACCGGTGGATATGTGCCGATGTCAAGGGCTCACGCATATTTTCCCCCGACGGTACAATGATAGAAATGGCAGAAGAGGTTGCAGGTGCCGAGGTCGGCTATGTCCTTGAACGTAAACTGTTTGACAGGGCCCTTGCATATGAAAGTGCTAAAGCTGGTGCCGAGGTATTTGTAAAGACAAGAGCCACCGGACTCATCATCGAAGACGGTTTTGTCAGGGGTGTCAGGATAATGCACCGGGGCGAGGAGCGTGAAGTCCGCTGTAAGATAGTCATTGGTGCTGATGGTGTTGAATCAAAGGTAGGCAGATGGGCAGGCATTGATACATCCCTCAAACCGGTGGACATTGAGACTTGTGCACAGTTCCTGATGAGTAATACGGGTATAGATCAGGAATATTGCTATTTCTATCTCGGCAATGAGATGGCACCTGCAGGATATATCTGGATCTTCCCCAAAGGGAATGATCTTGCAAACGTGGGAATAGGTATCCTGGGAAGTAAATCCGGACAAAAGACTGCAATTGAATATCTGGAAGACTTTGTGGCGGAGAAATTCCCTGATGCCCGTGTCCTTGAAGTGGACGTCGGAGGTGTTCCTGTAAGTGGCAGTATAGATAAGACAATTGCAAACGGTCTGATGCTTGTGGGGGATGCTGCAAGGCAGTCCGATCCGATCACAGGCGGAGGAATTGTCAATGCCATGGAGGCTGGTGAGATTGCCGGTGAGGTTGCCTATGAAGCAATTTCCTCAGGTGATCTTTCCGAGACAAAGCTCGGGGAGTATGAGAAAAAATGGCGTTCTACAGTCGGTCTGGAGATCGATAACAGCCTCATTGTCAAAAACGTGTTCATCAAATTCACCGATAAGGAACTCAACGACCTGGCTCATTCACTAAAAAATGTCAATTTTTCAACAATGAGCCTGCTGGATCTTCTTTATGCCCTTTTCAAAGCCAACAGGAAGCTCCTGTGGGATCTGAGAGTATTGTTCAAGAACGTTGCCAAATACGGGCTTGACTTTGAGCGCTGAGAAGACAGATTATCCTGTCTTCATTTTCTTATTCTTTTTTATTCCGTATCTATCTTCTCCAGAATTCCGGCGTAAGCATAACAATAACCGTGAAAACCTCAAGCCTTCCTATCCACATATTTGCTATCAGTAAAAGCTTTCCAAGAGCAGGTACTACATCGAAATTGGACATGGGGCCAACAGCATTGAATCCCGGACCTATATTACCCAGTGTGGCGATGGATGCCGTGATAGAGCTTATCAGTTCCATTCCAAGAAGAGAGAGTAATGCTGTGGATACTGCAAAGATCATCACATAGATGACGGCAAATGATACTATTGCCTGCATGATTTCTTCAGGCACTGTTTTATTGTTAAACTTGATCGGCTTTACAGCTTTTGGATGAATGGACCTGAAAAGAGCGTTCTGTGAGTACTTAAGCAGAAGCAGGAACCTGACCACCTTTATTCCTCCTGCTGTGGAACCTGCGCATCCGCCAATGAACATTACCGCAAGCAGAACGATCCTCGCAGAATCGGTCCACATATTAAAATCAGCCGTAGCATAACCTGTTGTTGTGACTATTGATACTACCTGGAATATGGCATACCTGAAGGAAAGCAGGATATTCTCTCCCATATCATTCCAGAGTGAAAAGGTCAGAATTGCGGTTGCAGTCAGTACTATAAGTGTATAGAATTTGAATTCGTTATCTTTTATCAGGCTCTGGCGGTCGGCATACAGGGTCCTGTAATGAAGAGCGAAGTTTGCTCCTGCTATGAACATAAAAACGGTGATGATTCCCTCAATGAGAGGACTATGAAATGCAGCGATCCCTTCTGCATAAGGGGAAAATCCGCCGGTTGACATGGTGGTAAATGTATGTGTAACAGCATCATACAGCGACATACCGGCAAGCATAAGCAGCGCAGCCTGTATTGCGGAAATTGCAACGTAGACCGTCCAGAGGATCCTGGCAGTTTCCCTGATCCGCGGTTTTATCTTATCTTCCGTGGGACCCGGTGCTTCAGCCCGGAAAAGCTGCCTTCCGGCGACACTGAGCTTTGGAAGGATCGCTATGAAAAGCATGATGATACCCATTCCCCCAAGCCACTGGGTCATGTTACGCCAGAAAAGTATGCTTCTGGAATGACTTTCTATGTCCTGGAGGATGGTTGCTCCGGTTGTAGTAAACCCGGACATTGATTCAAAAAGAGCGTTAATAGGAGTAATTCCGTCAAGCAGGTAGGGGATTGAGCCGAAAACAGCAGCCGTAAGCCATCCAAAGGCAACAATTGCAAAGCCTTCTCTGATCTTCCAGTCACCTTCGGCCTCATATCTATATGATATTACGATGCCCAGAACCCCGGTGACCAGTATGGCAACTGCAAAGGGCAGCAGTGAATCCCCGTAGTAGAAAGCGACCAGAAGCGGTACGACCATTACAAGTCCAAGGAACCTGAGCAGATTTCCCAGTACATTGAGTATGATCGCATAGTTCATCATGGGGACACACCATTAAAATGACTTATTTGAACAGTTTTTCCACCTGAGTATTTGCGGATTGCAGGGCAAACACAACTACTCTGTCCCCTTCTTCAATTACATATTCACCACGGGGGACGATCGTGTTTCCTTTGTGGACCACCATACTGACAATGGCTCCTGGCGGGAACTTGACGCTTTTAAGTGGTTTTCCTACAATTTTTGATTTTTTGGAAGTGGTATATTCTATTATCTCTGCTTTTTCTCCTTCTATGGTGGTAACTGTCTCGATTCCCTGGCCCATTGTCAGTTTCAGAACCTCGCTGACTGTGGCCTGCCTAGGACTTACAGCACTGTCCACACCTACCATCTCAAAAAGGGATACATAGTCCGAGCGGTCAGCTCTTGCTATTACTTTCTGAACGCCAAGCTGTTTGGCGATCAGTGCACAGAGAAGGTTTTTCTCATCGCTGTTTGTTACCGCTATGACAACATCCATTTCTCCGACACCTTCTTCCTTGAGAAGGTTGATATCGGTGCCGTCACCATTGAGCACAAGGGTGTTGGGAAGCTCATCTGCTATCTGGGTGGAGCGTTCCTTATCAGACTCTATGACCTTCAAATCGAACTCACCTTTGGATACAAGTTTTGCAAGGTAGAAGCCTACGATCCCGCCTCCTATTATCATGACCTTGCTTCGCCCGCCGACCTTTTCACCGAACTTGTCACGTACATCTTTCATGGCAGCAGGCTTTCCGATGACGACGATGTGATCATTCTCCTGTATCTTATCCTCGCCATGTGGGATTATTACTTCAGAGTCCCTGAAAAGAGCACTTACAATACAGCAATTGGCCATGTGAAGTTCCTGTAACTCTTTTCCCACAAGCTGACTGGCATCGGATACGGCAAATTCCATCATCTCAACCTTTCCCTCTGCAAAATATTCCGCTCCTATGGCATAGGGAATCGAAAGTATCTCTGCGACTTCCGAGGCCAGCGTGAGTTCGGGGCATATCATGGTATCTATGCCTATCTGGGTACGTTTTGCAACGGGTTTATCGATATAATCAGGATTACTGACCCTTGCAACGGTATTCAGCTTTCCGTCATCCTTTACAATAAGTTTTGATGCCATGCAGGCGACAATGTTGACCTCATCCGATCCGGTAACGGCCACAAGCAGATCCGTGTTTTCCAGAGTCTGGGTAAGTATGGATACATTGGCACCGTTGCCCTGTATTACCTGAACATCGAGTTCATTGGCACGCTCACATGCTTCCTCGCTCTGGTCAATGATAACAACATCATTTGCCTGGTGAAGTGCTTTTGCAATATGATAACCGACTTCACCGGCTCCGATGATTACAATTTTCATATTATTCCTTCATAATACGTGTAGTTGATAGAACAAACACGCCATATATCCGGTATTGCTTTTTAAAGCTTACCGTTATATCGGTAAAAAAAGAAATAAAAAAAGATTTCGTATATTCGGACTTTGAATTTTAATCAAATGCTTCCTTTACTTTGTCGAATATGCCCTTGCCACCTTTGGTATGCTTTGCCTGCTTACCTTCTGTTGCAAGGCTGAGTTTCTTGAAAAGCTCTTTCTGCTCGTCGTTGAGTTTTGTAGGTGTCCTTACAATGACCCTCACAAGCTGGTCACCCTGGCCGCGTCCGTGCAGGTATGGCATTCCCTTGCCCTTCAGGCGTAATATGGAATGGGTCTGGGTTCCGGGCTTGATGTTCATTTTGACTTTCCCGTGCAGTGTCGGGACCATCACATCATCGCCAAGGGCTGCCTGGGTGAAGTTGATCGGCAGCTCATACAGTATATCATCTCCGGCACGCTCGAATAGCTTATGGGGTTCAACATGGATGACCACGTAAAGGTCACCTGGCGGAGCACCCGGACTTCCATCCTCTCCTTCCCCGCTTATCTTTAAACGCATTCCGTTATCCGCACCCTTGGGTATCTTTACGGAGATCTTGCGTACCTTTTTCTGCTTTCCTGTACCTCTGCACGCTGCACAGGGATCTTCTATGATCTGGCCCGTACCATGACATGTATTACATGTGGTTGTTGACATGAAGCGTCCGAAGGGTGTATTACGGGCATGTGTGACCTGGCCGGAACCCTGGCATGTGCTACATGTTTTGGGTTCTGTGCCCGGCTTTGCACCGGTTCCGCCACATACTTCACATCTTTCAGCTCTGGGGACATTGATCTGTGTCTCGGTTCCCTTTGCAGCCTGATCAAGTGTGATCGTCATATCATATCGCAGATCAGAACCTCTTACAGGTCCACGGCGTTGCTGTCCGCCACCAAAACCTCCGAAGCCTCCAAAACCTCCGAAGGCGCCGCCGAAAATACCGCCGAGGATGTCCTCAAGATCTTCGAAACCTCTGAAGTCAGCATTTCTGAATATATCTTCCTGGCTGTAACGACTATCAATACCGGCATGACCGAAACGATCGTACTGCTCTCTCTTCTCGGCATCGGACAGAACAGCATATGCCTCGGATATCTCTTTGAATCTCTCCTCAGCATCCGCTTCTTTGTTCTTGTCCGGATGGTACTTCATCGCAAGTTTACGATATGCTTTTTTGATCTCAGCTTCTGTTGCATCTTTCGATACACCGAGTATTTCATAATAATCGCGTGTAGTGGACATGTATGATTCCTGTGAATTTCCTCTGCTATAAAAATATCAATGTAAGATACTGTCACAATTGCAGTATCTTACTTGTAGTTTTCTTAGCTCTGCTTCTCATCGTCGTCGACTACTTCATAGTCAGCATCAACGATGTCCTCATCAGAGGATCCTTCCGCTGAGGATGCTGCACCCTCCTCGGCTGAAGCGGCTGAAGCAGCCTCTTCCTGTGCCTTCTGGTACATTGCAGCGGATATGTCATACATGGCAGTCTGGAGGGCTTCGGTCTTGGTCTTGATATCCTCGATATCCTCGCCTTCCATTGCCTTCTTCAGATCCTCCTTTGCCTCTTCGACCTTTGATTTCTGCTCGGCTGTTGCAACATCTCCGGCTTCTTCGAGGGTCTTCTCAGTTGCATTGATAAGGGATTCAGCCGTGTTCTTGACCTCTACTTCTTCCTTACGCTTCTTATCTTCCTCTGCGTGTGCTTCAGCATCCTTTACCATCCTGTCGATCTCCTCATCGCTGAGACCGCCTGGCTTCTGGATGGATATAGACTGCTGCTTGCCGGTACCAAGGTCCTTTGCTGTAACATGAAGGATACCGTTTGCATCGATATCAAAAGTTACCTCTATCTGCGGAACACCTCTTGGTGCGGGAGGAATGCCGTCAAGTGTGAACTTTCCAAGTGTCTGGTTCGCAGATGCAATACCTCTCTCACCCTGAAGGACGTTGATCTCAACGGATGGCTGGTTGTCAGCGGCGGTGGAGAATATCTGGCTCTTCTTTGTTGGTATTGTCGTGTTCCTCTCGATAAGAGGTGTCGCAACTCCTCCAAGTGTCTCGATACCAAGGGTCAGCGGTGTGACATCGAGCAGGAGCACATCGTGGACCTCTCCGCTGAGAACTCCGGCCTGGACAGCCGCACCGATAGCTACTGCTTCGTCAGGGTTGATGTTCTTGTAGGGGTCCTTGCCTGTGGCCTTGCGTACAAGTTCAACGACTGCCGGGATTCTTGTGGAACCACCGATCAGCAATACTTTTTCGAGGTCTGCAGGCTTGAGCTTTGCATCCTCAAGTGCACGGTTGACAGATACCAGTGTCTTGTCGAGCAGGTCTGAGACCATCTTCTCGAACTGTGCCCTTGTGATGTCCATATCAATATGTTTGGGCTGTCCGTCGGAATCTGCAGTAACGAAAGGCAGGTTGACATTTGTGGATGTTGTACTGGAGAGCTCGATCTTTGCCTTCTCTGCTGCATCCTTCAGACGCTGCATTGCAGCTTTATCCTTGGAAAGGTCGATTCCTTCTTCCTTCTTGAATTCATTGACAATGTGATCAACAATTCTCTTGTCGAAATCATCTCCACCAAGGTGTGTGTCACCGCTTGTGGAAAGAACTTCAAAGACTCCTTCTCCGAGCTCAAGGACGGATACGTCGAATGTACCTCCTCCAAGGTCATATACCATGATCTTATGGTCGCCTTCTTCCTTGTCAATTCCGTAGGCAAGTGATGCTGCGGTCGGCTCGTTGATAATCCTTCTTACATTAAAACCTGCAATGGAACCTGCGTCCTTTGTTGCCTGTCTCTGTGAGTCGTCGAAGTATGCAGGTACAGTGATAACTGCCTCTGTTATAGTCTCACCAAGATATGCTTCGGCATCGTCCTTGAGCTTGCGCAGGATCATTGCCGAGATCTCCTGTGGGGTGTAGTCCTTTCCGTTGAGATCTACTGTGTAATCTCCTTCACCGATATGTCTCTTAATGGAACTTACACTGTTATCCGGATTTGTGATCACCTGTCTTTTGGCAATCTGTCCGACAAGCTTTTCCCCCTTCTTGGAAAAGGCAACAACTGAGGGTGTTGTTCTGCCACCTTCGGCATTCGGGATTATAGTAGGCTCCCCACCTTCGATAACCGCCATACATGAATTTGTTGTTCCAAGGTCAATTCCCAAAATCTTTCCCATACTAATTACCTCTTCATTAATTGATACGTACTATTATGTTCTTATTTTATTTTACAGCACTCTTACTTTGAAGAGTTCTTTTCTTCTTCATCGGGCTTCTTTGATACTGCGACCATTGCCGGTCTTATCACCTTCGTATGGAGGTAATAACCGGGTTTGCAGACATTGACGACCTTTCCTTCTTCGTGTTCGGGGTGTTCAACATGCATTATGGCTTCGTGCAGGTTTGGATCGAATTCCTCTCCGTGGCACTCGATCTTTTGAAGACCTTCCTTCTCAAGGATCGAAGTGAATTGTTTGAAGACCATTTCTACACCCTTCACGACAGATTCAATGTCATCCGTCTGTTTTGCAGATTCTATTGCCCTCTCAAAGTTGTCATAAACTTCAAGTAACTCTGTGATTATCTGTTCGACTGCGAACTTGCGGTATTCTTCCCTTTCGCGAATACTTCTTTTCCTGAAATTGTCAAATTCTGCAGTGAGTCGTAACAGCTTTTCCCTAAGTTGCGCAGCCTCATCTTCGGCCGGGCACTCATCTTTGGCGGGGTTCGCTGTTTCCGAACCAAGATCACCACTATTCTCAGGTTCTTTATCCATCTCAATATCTCCAGAGTTCAATGTATGATTGAGTGTACGCACTAGTCATTGTCAGGGGTTCTATAAATAGTTTTCGGATCTTAAGAAGGTTTTTGCAAAAAAAGAGACGATTTAGTTGAAAAAATATCGATATAATTGATAATATCTATATTATATGATACTAGTAAGCCGACTGTAGCTTATGTTGAAGGGTCCTGATTATGAGCATGCTCACAACCATGCATATGGCAAGGGCTGAGATCAGATGTCCCCATCCGACAGTACTGATACCTTCTGCCATTGCATATCTGATGCCTGTAAAGAAGGCAGTTGCCGAAAAGGTTGCAACAAATGATGCAATGGCTCCTCCGATTAGTGATCCAAGATAATCGGCACCCCTGTCCTCAAAATAGACCGAACCTGCAATAAAGATTACGGCGAACATCAGCAGTATGATCGGAAAGGGGACAGAAGGAGAGCCTGTTTCTGCCAGATTCATAATACCCATGGCCACGCCTATCATGAATATCGCCAGTGTGGTGGATACTGCAATAGCCTGCACAAACGGATTGTCAGCATTAAATTCCATATTCATCCCTGCTTCTAATTCACTTGATAGTATATATTTATTTTTAATTTATATTATTAGTAACAAGTCATAGTAATAGCAAATAATATATTAAATAATGCACTTGCATGCAACATGAAAATACTTCTTGCAGAGTACGCTGTCGGAGCAGGTCTTGAAGGGACCCTGATGCTGGAAGGCGCAGCCATGCTCGGGACACTTGTGGACAGTTTCTCAAGGCTCGGGCATGAGGTCGTATACCTTTCGTCCGGTCCGAAATTCAGTAGAGGAAGAGCAATCAGATCCTGCATTGAAGATTTCGAAAATGTACTTGAGAGCGAAGCGGCAAAATGTGATGCAGGGCTTGTTATCGGTCCGGATGAGATGCTTGCTGAACTCTCGGCAATTATTAAGGATAACACGCTAAATCTGGGATGCTCGCCTGAATCTGTCAGTATCTGTGCTGATAAACTGGAGTGCACCCGGAAATTGCGGGCATGTTCTATAAATGTGCCAGAAATTTATGATAAAGAATATCAGGGTCTGTGCCTGATAAAACCAAGATTCGGATGTGCATCCGAGGGTGTGAGAATCTCGCATTGTAATGATGCTGAAGAAGGATTCATTGCGAATGAATACATCGAGGGTGAACACCTCAGTGTAAGCCTTATAAGCGGAAAAAAGATACTTCCACTCAGCGTGAATAAACAGTTCATTGAGATCGATCACAAAAACCCGGATTCGGGTGTAAGCTATCACGGTAACATGGTACCTTACATGACAGATTATGAGAAAGAACTGTTTGATATTGCAGGTGCTACTGCAAAAGCACTGAAATGTAACGGTTATATCGGAATTGACATCGTACATGGTGAAAAGGATAGTTATATAGTCGATGTGAACCCACGGCCAACAAGTGCTGTTTTCGGACTTGCGAGGACACTGAAAGCCGAGATTGGTGATCTTCTCCTGAAGAACATATCAGGAGATCTTCCTGATACAGTTGACCTTGAAGGAGAGTTCTCGTTCACAAAAGATGACTTTGAGGATATTATATGAAAATAATCGGAATTGATATCGGTGGTGCAAATACAAAACTTGCTTCTGCCGATGGCGAGACTATTGAATTGCACTACATTCCTTTGTGGAAGGACACCAGGCTTCCGGAAGCTCTGGAAGAGATAGCCGAAGAACATGGTCCTGACGGAGTAAGTGTTGTGATGACCGGTGAGCTTGCAGACTGTTTTGAAGACAAGGATGCAGGAATCAGCTTTATTATGGAATCCGTGGAGAATGCATTTGACTGCGATATCCGCTATGTTGACAGTGAAGGCAAATTCTATGACGGGTCGGGAGACCTGCGTAAACTTGCTGCAGCCAACTGGGCCGCATCTGCAAACCTGATAGGTAATGAGATCGGTGACTGTATATTTGTTGATATGGGAAGTACGACCAGTGATATAATTCCTATAAAGGATGGCAGACATGTGGCAGGTATGTCCGATTTCTCACGGCTTGTTCGCAGCGAGCTTGTCTACTCGGGTGTCCTGAGGACAAATCTTGCATATCTTCTTGACAGTCTGGATGTGGATGCCGGAAAATGCCGTGTGTCTTCCGAACTTTTCGCGACCACCGCAGATGCATACCTTGTTCTGGATGATATCTCTGAAGAACTCTATACATGTGAGACTGCAGACGGTGCAGGGAAAACCAGGACCGATGCCATGCGCAGGCTTGCAAGGGTTGTCTGTGCAGATCTTGCTGAAATATCTCCTGATGATGTGTTCCGCATAGCAGAGCAGGTAAAGGAAAAACAGATCACTGTACTCAGTGAAGCAATATCACAGGTCGCAGAGGAGAATGAGCTTGATAGAATAGTATCTGCAGGTATCGGTGAGTTCCTGATCCGTGATGCTGCAAAGAGGCTTGGATTTGAATCCATATCCGTTGCTGAAAAATGGGGCTATGAGATATCAAAGGTCTTTCCGGCGTACGCTGCCGCGAGGATGTTCGAGGCAGATGCTTTAAAAGAAAAAAAGGCATAAGTTTAACAGGTAATTAATATGGAAAGGGTGGTTGTAAAATTAGGTGGCAGTCTGATGGCAGATGCGTCTGCGGTTGTCAGATCACTATCGGCTAACTTTGGTAAAGATAAGGTTCGGGACGGATTTTCAATACTCATAGTGCCCGGAGGCGGACCGTTTGCAGACGGGGTTCGTGCTGCAAGTGATAAATACGGTATAAGTGAGGATGCAGCTCACTGGATGGCGATCCTTGCCATGGAACAATATGCCTACTATATACTGGACAGAAATGATCTGCCTTACACGGATTCCATTGAGGCCCTGCCGAAAGGAGTTACAATGCTGCTTCCATACCGGATGCTCAGGGAAGTTGACAAGCTTCCCCATTCATGGGATGTGACATCCGATACAATAGCAGCATGGATTGCCTGGAAACTTGGTGCCAGATTCATCAAGGTCACGGACGTGGACGGAGTGTATGCGGAAGATGTGGTACAGACATGGATGACAGCAGATGAGGTCCTTAGTATGGGATCAACCTGTATGGACAATACGCTGCCACGATTTTTGAAAAAGTATCGTATGGACTGTATCATTGTCAATGGTAAACATCCCGAAAGGGTAGTTGATGCCGTTCTCGGGAATGACGTCGTGGGGACACATATCAAGGGGAATATTTAAATTATATACTGCGTATGTACTCAAATCATCGACATGCTGAATTTTTCAGCATTATAAGTTGAGTTCATATTGTTCAGATATCACGCTTAAAGGAGAATTTGTATGGCAAATAAAGTTGAAAAGTGTACCGCATGCGGCAAAAGGCTGGTAGATTCCGGATTTGCACGCTTCCCATGCCCAAGCTGTGGCAGAGAACTTGGAAGGTGTGTAAGCTGCAGACAGCAGAGCAATCCATATACCTGTCCGAAATGTGGCTTTGTAGGACCTTGAGGTGAAACAGATGGGAGAAGTAGCAGCAACAATCAAAGTAATGCCTGTAGATGTAGATACCGATCTTACAGCACTCAAAGGAAGACTTATTGAAGCACTGCCAGAGGGTGCAACTTTCGGAACATCCAAGGAAGAACCTATTGCTTTTGGTCTGAAGGCACTCATGATGGTCATCCTTGTAGGTGACCTCGAAGGCGGTACCGAGAAGGTCGAGGAAGCCTTTGCAGCAGTCGAAGGCGTTGAAAGCGTAATGGTAACAGAAGTCGGAAGACCTGTATAACCGTTATCTTTTTTCTTTTATTTTCTTTTTTATCTCTGTTTTTGGGCTCGTAGATCAGGGGGAGATCGTTACGTTCGCAACGTAAAGGCCGCGGGTTCAAATCCCGCCGGGTCCACTGGGAAAGTTGAATTAATTCCTGATTTTGTGTAATCCTTTGCTTTTCCTTATCCGCACAGCCACTACCTTGTATTCCGGACACAGGGAATCACTGTCATAAACATCGGATGTTATATTGTTTATCATTACATCCGGGAAGTGGAATGTGGTACTCAGAACTCCTCTTTTGACTGCATTTGAGATTTGAGCCCTGATATCTGTCTTTCCGCGAGGTGATTCCACACAGACCATATCTCCATCCTCGATTGTATATTTCCCTGCATCAGCGGGGTTTATCAAAAGCACGTCCCCGGAAACAAGTTCCCTGTTGGGTGTGCGACGGGTCATTGCTCCGCTATTGTAATGTTCCAGTCCGCGGTTGGTTGTAAGGATGAAAGGATAACCATTATTGTGTTCCTGCAGTTCTAAGCTTTGCTTGTAGGTTTGTTTATAGAACGCTCCTCTGCCCCGCTTGAAAATCTCTTCATGCAGGACCGGGGTGTCAGTACCATCCTCATGCACAGGCCACTGCAGTCCATCCTTGCCAAGTCTTTTCCATGTGATGCCTTTAAAGAACGGAACTATTCCGGATATCTCTTCCAGCACTTCCTGTGCCGAATAATCGGGTTGTGGATATCCCATGCGTTGCATGATCTCCGTGATGATCTGCCCGTCTGGTTTTGTTCCGGGTAAAGGATCGATAACTCTGTTCACACGCTGTACGCGGCGTTCCCCGTTGGTGAACGTTCCTTCTTTCTCCAAAAACGATGCAGCAGGAAGCACCACGGTGGCAAGCTCTGCGGTTTCTGTCATGAACAATTCCTGAACTACCAGGAGATCCAGTTTTCTTAACGCTTCGATCACCATCTGACTGTTAGGGTCTGTCTGGACTACATTTTCCCCGACTATCCACATGGCTTTTAGTTGATCCTGCAGGGCAGCCTCGTACATCTCCGGGATCTTATAACCAACGTGCCTGGGAAGTCTGGCTCTATAGAACTTTTCGTACAGGGCATGCACATCATCATCGGTCACATCAAGATAACCTGCACCCTGATTTGGCTGGCAGCCCATATCTGCCGCACCCTGCACGTTGTTCTGTCCTCTAAGCGGATTAACACCAACGCCTTTTCGGCCTATATTGCCGGTTATCATGGCCAGATTGGCTATGAGCATAACTGTTGCTGTTCCCTGTGAATTCTCGGTTGCTCCCAGTCCGTGGAAGGACATCGCATTCGCTGCAGAGGCATAGGCGATTGCAGCTTCACGTACCAGATTCCAGTCCACACCCGTGATATTTACAAGCTCATCGATGTTCTGTGAAAGTATATGCTGGCGGAACTCCTCGAATCCTTCGGTACGCTCTTCTATAAATCCGGTATCCGTCAGATTCTCTTTGATGATGTAGTAGAAAAACAGATTCAAAAGGGCCACGTTGGTTCCGGGTTTGAGCTGGAGATGATAATCTGCATAACGTGCCAGCTCTGTCCGGCGGGGATCAACAACTATCAGTGTCTTGCCCTGAATTGCAGCCTGTTTGATCTTAGCTCCCGTCACAGGATGTGCTTCTGTGGGATTGGCTCCGAAAACCAGTATACAATCTGTATGATCTATATCTTCAATAGAATTGGTGGCTGCACCGGTGCCAAAGGTTCGCTGCATTCCCAGAGCCGTGGGTGCATGGCATACACGTGCACAATTGTCGATATTGTTGGTACCGATCACCGCACGCATGAACTTTTGCATCAGATAGTTCTCTTCATTGGGACAGTTTGCAGATGAAATACCTGCAATGTAGTCCGGTCCGTTCTCTTTGATGATTCGTTTAAGTTCGGAGGCAATAAACTCATAGGCTTCATCCCAGGAACTTTCAACAAACTCCCCGTTCTTTTTTATCAGCGGTGTCCTGATACGATCTGGATGATCATAGAATGAGAACGCATATCGCCCTTTCACACAGAGCTGTCCGGGGTTGACCTTGCTGTCCAGGGGGCCCTCAATGGATCTGACCTTTCCGTTTTTGACAGCCACTTCCAAATTACAACCTACTCCACAGTAGGTACAGACGGTCTGAACTTTTCTGTCCGCAGCAACGGATTTGGACTCAAAGACATCCGATATAGCAGAAGTGGGGCATGCCTGCACACAGCTACCGCAACCCAGACAGGAAGAATCAATCAATGAATTATCAGTGCCTTTTATTACCCTGCTTTCAAAACCCCTGTCAGCCATACTAAGTACGAACATTCCCTGAACTTCATCACATGCTCTTATACATCGTGAACAATTGATACACTTGGACGGATCGGAGCTAATATAAGGGTGGCTCAGGTCTTTTTTTCTGTCAGGGTGATCTCTGCCGACAGGATATCGTATATCCCTTATACCAGTGAGTGCAGCAAGTTCCTGTAATTCACAATTGTTGTTAACCTCGCAGGTCAGACAATCCTGCGGATGATCACTTAGCACCAATTCAACAATGTTTTTACGTAATTTAAGAATGCGTTCTGTCGAAGGGTAGATGTACATTCCTTCGGCAACAGGTGTGTGACATGAAGCCATGACCCTGGCAGGTCCTCCCTGCTCCAGTGCAACATCCACACTACACAACCTGCAGGCACCGAAAGGCTTCAAATGTGGCGCATCACATAGTGCTGGTATGAGTTTTTCTTCACGTGAGCGTCTGACAAATTCCAGTACGGTTTCGCCTTCCTGTATCGGATATGGCTGATCATTGATATAAGCTGTTTTTTGCATGTGGATCGGATAATTTTCAGTATTCTGATTCTCTACAGGCCTTGAGATAAACTAGTCAAAATAATCTCTCAATTCACTATCAAAGTATTGAAGGGCATTTTTTACGGGCAGGGGCAACCCTCCTCCCAGCATACACAGGGAGCCCTGCTGCATGGTATCGAGGAGGTCAGTGAACAATTCACGATCAATTCTGTAATCACCATCTGTTGCCCTTTGCAACAGTTCAAGTCCACGTACGGAACCCAGTCTGCAGGGAAAACACTTTCCGCAACTCTCATGAACCGTGAATCGGAACAGGTGTTTTATGTATCCCATCATCGGGAAATCTTCGGGAATACTCACAATGGATCCATGTCCGAGTAAAATACCTTTTTCAGCAAATGATTCAAATGATATCTGTAAACTACTGATATCTGATACCGGCACAAGTCCTCCCAGCGGTCCTCCTATGTGCAGGGCTTTTACATTCTCTTTAAAACCGCCACCCAACTGTTCGACTACTGTTGCAAGCGGGGTCCCCATCTCAACTTCATAAACACCCGGTCTGTTGAAGAAACTGTCCAGTGAGATCAGTTTTGTTCCTTTGGACTGTGAAGAACCTATGCTATTGAATTTTGAACCACCATGTTCGACAATAAAAGGAAGGTTCGCCAGGGTTTCAACACTGTTCACAAGGGTTGGCATATTGAACAAACCCTTCCGCGCCGGGAAAGGAGGTCGAACTCGCACCTCCGGACGCTGTCCTTCTATGGATGAAAGCAGTGCCGTCTCTTCACCGCAGACATATGCTCCCTTAGCTTTGATCAGCTTTAGAGTAAAAGAGAAGCCCGATCCCAGAATATCGTTTCCAAGTAAACTGTTCTCCTCAAGTTCTCTGATACTTTTTTCGATGGTCTCCATTGATTCGGGATATTCAGCCCTGATGTATATTATTCCGGTATCTGCACTGCTTATATAAGCTGCTATGATCATTCCCAGCAAGACCCTCAAGGGCTGCTGTTCCATTAAATACCGGTCGGAATAGGCACCGGGGTCGCCTTCGTCGGCATTGCAGACAATGAACTTCCGTTCACCTTCAGCCTTCCTTACAGACTCAAGTTTCAGTCCCATGGGGAAGCCGGCTCCTCCACGACCTCTCAGATCTGATTTCTTAATTTCATCCAGAACATGTTCCGGGTTCAATGTAAACAGGTTTCGTAGCTGTAGGGCAAATTCTTCTGCTGTCAGTGGTGTTTGCATCAGAATGGCTGTTCCCGAAGCCAGGCTTGCATACTTTTCCTGTATCGTTTTCTTTGATTCAATGATCTGAGTGATATTATCAATAGCTATGCCCGAATAGTTCTGACCATTATACTGGAATGCGCCGTTCTCATGACATCTACCAAGGCAGGTCATTTCACCGATCTCTTCATCTCTGAAGTTCTTTTTGAGTTCACTTCTGACCCGGGGTTGCGTACCTGAACACATGCAGGCACTTCCGTTGCATACGTATGCTTTTTTATCTTTGTTTTCAGGTCTGAGAAGATCATAAAATGAAATTGTGCTGTGGATTGTGGATTCGCCTATCAGGTAATCCCTGGCAAGCTCCTGTATCTTCTCTGTGTTGGCTGTATCTTCGGTTTCTGCCATCCATGATATTCTCTCAAAAAGATTCTCATGCAAACCCTTGCGACCCGATAAATAACTTATATTTTCTGACATCGGAATTTTATCCTTTGATATTGGATTGATTTTGACCAAAGCTTATCAGGAGTCTGTCATTTTGATATGGCAATCTCCACAACTAATATACAATTCAAATACTATATTATTATATTTATTAAAAATATTTTGTCTCAATCCCGAATTCCATCTAGTTTAACCGGACACAGTATACAGACGGTATGTCAGATTCTCTTAAAAAAAGTCAAATGAACAAAGTTCCGGCTCAGGGATTTCCCGGATTCAGATTGAGTTTTTCTTTAATTTGCGGATGATTCGGGATAATATCCACCATGAAACCATCCAGCTCCTCGGTGACCCTGCTTATGATCCTGTCGATCTCCTCGCTCTCTTCCTCGTATATCCTGTCAAAGTGTGTTTCATTGACGGCAAGGAGATTGGCAGCAGCAAGTGCCATTGATATTGAGAGCACATCTGAGCTTAGCTCTTTATTGTAATCGAAATCTCCGATGGCATTTTTTATACCGGGATGGGCGGAATTGGAGATGAGTATGTAAAAATCATCGATCTGTGATTTTTTTTTATCACTGTACAACAGCTCGCGTACCCTCGATGGCCTGAGCCAGTGATGCCTGTTCTTCAACTCTTTTTCCTCATCTGCGGTCAGAACTGATAACTGCTGTCTGTAAAAGAGCTCTGCTTCCCTGTCTGTAAGATGGAGCAGGTACATATGTGTAATTCCTTCAAAAACAGCTCTGAGGTTCAGATAAGCAGGATTGTTAAGGCCGATACATGCAAGTTTATAGGCTGCGAGAAGATAATGGTTGTTTCTCTCGAACAGGACAGGGATAATGGATTCAGGTCCTTTCAGTGATCTCCTTTTTGCTGTCACATCATCAAGAAACCTTGCATTGAGTACCTTTGTAAGATAAAATAAAAGTTCAATCGAATCCTGGAGTATATCCAGCTTAGCTGCGTGCTCTTTGAAAATGATATCTTTTCTGTAATTGAGAATCGACTCGATGTCGTTATAGTCACGCCTTTTGATTCCCTGACTCATGTTTTTATCTCCCTGACAATTTTGAGTAAAAGTAAGATTTAAGTAAAACTCAATTTATACGCTTCTTATAGAAAAGGTTAACACAGGGGGTAATGTTATCCAGAACAGACTTAGCTTAGAGTATATTTTCTTAAAGATATCGATTCTGATCTGTGTTCTGCTGCTGTCATTGATGCTTTCAATGTCCGCGGCTGCACAGTATGAAGAGGATTACGAGATCACGGTTGTGGATACGGACGAGGATAATGCATCTGTGGACAGTGAAAGCACCGGAAATGTTAGTACAGTTACATTCGAGGATCAGGTCTCTGATGGTAATTCAATAGTTGTTGACACGGTGTTCCTGCCGGAAGGCGGATATATTGCCATTCATGAAGTTGTCCGCGGGGCTGTTGGTCCTGTGGTAGGAAGTAGCGATTATCTTGAACCCGGGGAGCATTCTCTGATTGAAGTGGAAATGGAACAGACACTTGATTCAGATCAGGAATTGATCGCAATGCCACACATGGATGACGGGAATGAGGTTTACGAGTTTCCGGGTCCGGACGTTCCATATGGCGTAGAAGGTGAGCCGGTGACGGATACTGCGATGATCACCGTGGAAAGTGAAATGACCGGAACGGATAATGAAAGTACTGTAAACTTCGAGGACCAGAGCAGTGAAGGAGGTACGGTTGTGGTGAATTCGGTTTTTTTGCCTGAGGGCGGATATATCGTCATACATGAAAGTGCGAATGGTTCGGTGGGACCTGTCATAGGTAATACTGAATATATGGAAGCCGGTGAGTATTCGGATGTCGAGGTTACACTTGGCCTGCCTATCGATACTGATCAGGAACTTATTGCAATGCCACATATGGATGACGGGAACGAAATTTACGAATTCCCGGGACCTGATGCACCCTATACTTCAAATGCCACTCCGGTAACTGATTCTGCGATGATCACAGTAGAAAGCGGAACTGAGGCCCAGGCACCGGGATTTGGTATTGTTTTGGCGATGGTTTTCCTGGTTCTGGCAGGATACCTTGCGAGAAAAATCCGGTAGAATTTATAGTGGCATAGTCTTACCGCAAATATGGGCCTTGCCTGCATATCTCAGGCCTGGCTCTTTTGATTTTAATTAATTTTGATTTTCACTTTAAATTGGTTTTGACATGCATGATTTTCTGGTAAATGATTCTGATATAATGTAGTATCTTTCTGTTTTAATTTATTCATTCCATATGTAAAACGCAATCCTCATTATTATCTTATTATGATATATTAAAGTATAGATATATTTAAATATTATATTATTCAGCACTATTAATTATACAACAAAAATCGAGTGAAGGCAGTCAAATACCTGTCTCTGCACTTTCAAAATGTACAAGGTGGAATAATGGGCGATCTGAAAAATATAATCATCATGGCTTTTATCATTCTGGCCTTCAGCATTCCAGGTGTTGCTTCGGCTGACGATAACAATTCGTCAGTGGTCAAAACACTGTATGCAGGTCAGGATATCGAAGCAGGAACGGTAACAGTTTCAAATGACTGTGAGTACGTAAACATTACTTACAGAACCAGTGCCAACTGGTCTATTCTGGAAACCCATCTGGATGTTGCAGATTCACTTGATGGCATCCCCATGACAAAGAGTGGAAATCCTGTCCCAGGTCATTTTGCATACGGCAACGATAGTCTTCAGAACGGGACCAACATGACCGAATATATGATACCACTGCCTGCTGAGAACGGTACACTCTACATTGCTGCCCATGCAGCTATCAGAGATGAAACTAATAACAGCAGCACCGATGAGGGTGCCTGGGCAGAAGGCAGCAGCTTCCCGGGAAAGAACTGGGCGACCTACTTCACATACGAGATCCGGGCCTGCGAGGATGAAAGTGGTTCACCTGCGGATGATGGCTCAAACAATGAAGGTGATGATTCTGACTCCTCTGACGACGATTCTTCATCCGGGGACAATGACTCGGATTCCTCTGATGATGATAACTCGGACTCTTCAAGCGATGATGACTCCTCTGAAAACGGCGATCCCGAGGATTTGGAAGACAACGATTCATCCTCTGATGATGACTCCGGTTCATCGGGTGGCGATGATTCATCAGATGGCGAAGATAATTCCGATCCTGCAGACGATGACTCATCATCCGGTGACGGGGATGATTCTGACTCCTCTGACGACGACTCTTCGTCCGACAACGATAATAATTCTGATTCATCAAACGAAGATGATGAATCTTCTGATGATGGTTCGTCCTCTGAGGATAATGGGTCCGATGATCAGGAAGATGGCGGATCAGATTCATCGGATGATAGCAGCGATTCGGGGGATTCAGATGACGGTTCCGATTCCTCCGGTGACAGTCCGGGGTCATCAGATAACGGAAGAAGTTCGAATGGAGGCTCAGGTGGTTCTTTTGTAGCTGAAGAAGCGCAAACAGAGTCCGAATCCGATGACAATGAAAGAGCCTACATGGCTGTGGATGCAGTTGAAGAGGAACCTGAGGCTCCTGTAACTATTCCGGTGGAGGAACCTGAAAGCAGTAATCCTGTAAGTGAGATCATTCCAAAGCTCAGCAATACCCTGTGGTTCATTATCTGGACATTGCTCAGTGCCATATGTGTGATGTCCGGTTATGGACTGACACAACCCTAAGATATCTGCTGATCAACATACCCTGTCAATTATGACAGGGTCTCTTTCTTTTATGATTTTATTAGATTCTGATACTGAATTTTTTTCCAATGGCAGTTACTATCCTATTTTGTCATATGCAGAGGCTCATTGTCAGCAGTGCATCCTTAAACCTGTAAACTATATATTGAAAAAGGAATTCGATAGATACACATAGGTATACTGGTGTATCATATAGAATGTTCAGGGGTGTGAGCTGCATTGCAGTATTATGTTAATACACTGGGTCCGGGGGATGTTTTCCGGGATTGGCTCGTGGAGATACTCGGGGACAGGATCAGCAACAAGGAGTGTGAGACGGACGTCTACAAATATGATCCCTCTTCACATACTGTCTGTAGATATAATTTCAGGGGTGAGGAATACAGCGTTATTGTCAAGTTCTTTGCAGAGGCCTGTGGCAATAACAGAGAATACAATGCCTGGGATGCAGTACTTAACGAGTACAGTAATCTGAAAAAGGCCGGTTCTTTGATCAATGTAGCCGAACCTGTTGCTATAAACGAAGAGTTCAACTGTGCACTTGTGACCGAGTACATAAACGGGAAGCCCCTGATGTGGTATCTGAAACATGATGACCACCTTTTTGACAGGCTGAGCTCCCTTGCACGGATGCTTCGCACGCTGCATGATAATACACAATGTGAATACAATAAGGAAAAGGAATTTGCCAATTTCCATCATACACTTGACCAGCTTTCACCGGATAGCTCAAAAAGAGAGACTTTCAACGAGCTGATAGGAAAATGGTGGTATAGTCCTGTACTCGATCGGGAATATGGGTGTATGATACACAGGGATACTTCACCCCTGAATTACATTTTCAATAATGGAACCCCTTACGCCCTTGACCTTGAAAGCTCCTGGCACCATGCCAATAATGTAAGGGATCTGGGGACACTCTGTGCCGAACTGAAAAATTACTTCAGGCTGAACTGTGGTTCAGCTTATAAAGCCGAGCCTTATATCGGTCATTTCCTGTGGCAATACAGCAGGAACGAGGATGAATTCTTCAGGATAACTAAGGCCTTGCCGTTCTTTATGAGCATAGGGCTGTTGAGGATCGCACGTCTGCACAGGAATACTGCACACTATCACTATCTTTTAAGGGAGGCGGAAGAATGTTTGAAGACCATCAGATAAAGGGTATGATCTTTGATTGCTACGGCACTCTCATTGATATCAATACAGATGAACAAAGCCGGGATACGCATGATATGCTAAGCAAGTGGCTGCAGTATCATGGTGTAAAAATTGATCCTGATCTTCTAAAGGAGACATATTTCGATAAGGTAAAGGCTAAAATGAAAGCTTCAGGGGAAAAATGTCCCGAGATAAAAATAGAAGAGATATTTGCCGAGATATGCGAGGAGAATTCCATATGGGATATTAATTCCCTGAACCTTGGTATTGAAGCTTCAAGGGTATTTCGCTCGGCTTCATTGCGCAGGCTTGAAATATTCCAGCAGAGTGTTGCTGTGATAGTCAAACATTTCTACATGCCCATGTGCGTGGTTTCCAACGGACAGCGTGTTTTTTCAGAACAGGAGTTGCGTTTTCTGGGATTGTACGACCATTTTGACTTTGTGATATTCTCCTCGGACATGGGTTACAAGAAACCGGATCACCGGCTATTCAAACATGCTCTGGAACGTCTGGAGCTTGAACCTCATGAGGTATTGAGTCTTGGGGATACGATTGAAAACGATGTAATCCCTCCCCAGGAGCTGGGTATGAAAGCAATGCACATTAAAGATGCATGGAAGCTGCTATCCTGATGCACTCATCTTCCATGCACTATATGTGATTCTAATCTGCATTTCTCACCGTTATATCAAATGTAGCTGAAGCTATTGTTATCCTGTTATCCTTCTGGATATCTTCAAGGATCAGCCGACTCAGTTTATCATGAAGTTGTCTTCTCTCTCTGGCCCGGGTCAGGTATCTGATATGGAGCTCTATCCAGTTGTCGGTCATTGTCAGATACAGGGCAGGTCCCTTTATACCATCGGCAAGGTAGTATTTCTTGCTCAGTTCCGAGATCTGGTTCTGTGCTGCAACCGTTACGTTCCTTGTCTCTTTACTGACGATATTGATTATCCTTTCATGAGCATCTTTCCAGTCACTGTCGTATGTGATCGGAACTGTGATCTCATCCCAGATGAATGGATTATCCTTGGTGTAGTTGTTGATATTGGTATTAAGCACAAAACCGTTAGGGATAGTTGTTATTCTTCCTGTGGGCTGGTCTGCGTTTACCCACTCCTTCAGCTCGAATAGTGTTGTATTGAGAATACCGATATCGATTATGTCCCCGAATTTGGAATTCACCTCTATCCTGTCACCCACCCTGTAGGTTCCGCTGACAAAGATGATAAGTCCGCCCATGAAATTCTTGAACAGGTCCTGCAGGGCAACGGTCACTCCGGCAGCGACCAGTCCGTATGATACAAGGAGAACCTGCGGATCAGCGATCCATATGCGGATGGATGCAAGCAGAAGGGCTACAACGTAGAGGATGGAGAGGATCTTGCTGATCTCATATCGTGTTTTTGCATCGCCCACCCCTCTGGTGATTGCACGCTCCAGGATGACCTTAAAAAAGAAATGAATGATCGTCAGCCATAAAAGAGTGAAGTATATCTGCCTTAAATAGGGGATGTCGTATAAGGAATTTGCAAACAGGGCAGCTATTGTGAGAGCCAGCAGGATAAAAACAATTATGAGTTGTTTCATCACTATTTTGAATGATGGGTTGGGATAAATACTTTTTTTGATTGTGGCATTAATATAGAATATAGTAATCCTATTTACTGGATTCAGATAATGATTCCAGATGCCGGATCAGGTGTCAATAAATGAGAAATATCAACAAAAAGCAGCAAAAGGCGAAAAAATATTCTGTCTGGCAGGGATGTTTTCCTGCCAGGCCATTAGTTAGTGGATTCTGTGAAAGCTATCAGTACTTTCTTGGTGGTCTGTGATTCTGGAAACATTCCCTGCAGTATACAGGCCTGTCACCGGATGGTTTGAACGGTACTTCTGTTTCCTGTTTGCAGTCAGAACATATTGCCTTGTGCATTTCTCTGGGGCCACTTGGCTTATAACCGCCACCTCTGCCGCCTCCGCCTCTTGGCTTGTAACCACCGTCTCTGTTTCCTCTGTCGCCTCTTGGGCCACCTGATTTGTTGTAGCCACCCTTTCTATTGTTGCCGCCTCTGTTATCGTCTCTCATGTTTAGTTTCATTCCTTTATTTTGTACCAATTTTCCGGTTTACCGGACTTGAGAATTATCGTGCGATCCAACTGACTAAAACCTGTTCTCCACTACTGCACCTGGCACAAAAACCGATCTTGAGGCAACAACAGAGTTATCCCTCTGGAAAACTTCAACTTGTGACATCCGGACAGATTAATTGAGACGGGAACATTATCCTGTAATCGATACGATCAATTCTCTTTATTCGCAATTAACCTAGAAGAAGTAGATAAACGGGATGTCCCCTATTAACTCATCAGGTAAGTTAACTGTATCCTCCTCTATGCTTCTTAGCTATATATTCCTTTTTGTATGTCTTTAGAAGGTGAATTCATGGGACTCCTGAAGAAAAGCTTAAAAAAGCTTCATCCCCATAAAAGTATAAAACTGACTATATAACTTCAAAGGATTTTCAGATCATGACAGACAATAATGGTAAACCTGTAATTGCAATAATGGAAGCAGATGTAAACCTCCCGGGCTCGGTAAAGTTTGCTGAGTCCATGGGTTTTGAGCCTCTTCCCATTCCAATGGTTGAAGAGAACAATGTAAAAGATGGAGGCTTCGATAATTTCTTCACGCATGTTATGAAGAAAGAAAGCGATTATGTGATCATCTGTGGAGTATCTGCAATTGATTTTATACTGCGTAAGCTTCCCTATTCCTTAAAAGAACAGTTTGTTGAAGCTTTGAGTCGTCTAAATGTCATCGCTTCGGACCCTGATACAAAGAAGTCTCTTGAGGCGGCTGCTGTGAGGGTGGAGGGAATGCCTTCCCATTACAGTGCCGAAGGGCTTGTGGATTATCTGCGTGACAACACGGAGGGAGCTGTTGTAGACATTGCCAGGGTTTATTCATGCTCATCAACACTTGTTGACGGCCTGGAGAACTTCGGTGCAACCGTTTATGAGACGATCGTCTATAATTACATAGATCCTGATGGGGAGGCTCAGAAAGAGCTCATCGAAAAAAGCGTGGAGGGCGGTATAGATGTTTTTGCCTTCACTAACTGTACAATGGTTAACAACTTCCTGGATCACGCCAAAAGGCTCGGACATGAAAAGGCTATTGTCGAGATATTGAATAACTCTGTAGTCGCTGTCATGGGTGATGCAACCGCACAGACACTCAGGCTCAACCGTGTCAGGGGTGGTGTCGAACCGGATAATTTTACCTTCGAGGAAACATTGGAAGTATCCATGCAGGCTTATAATGATTCAAAGATAAATTCGTGATCTAGATCTGAATCTTTTCTTTTTCAGTATCCGTATTCAGTGATGTGTGGATATCACTGACACCTTCCATTATCCTGAATCCGCGGGCTGTGATCATATAATCTCCTCTTTCATGTCTCTGCATGATAAGTCCTGACTCTGAGAGTTTCTGGAGGTGGAAGAGGAGGTTACCTCCCCTTAGTCCGGTAATTTCCGAAAGTGAGGAAAACGTCCTGGTTTCCGTATAAACAGCCCTGAGAATCTCCATGCGTTTCGGATGGCAGACAGGTTCAAGAATATCATCAACGACGGTCTGTATCGGCAGTGATCTCATGTCCTTGCCCTGCTCCCTGTTCATATCGTATATGTTCATGGAATGCATCAGGTTCACCTGTTTTGAAAAAAGCTCTGTAAGTTCCGAATAGCACTTATCACATTTCTTATAGGGCAGTATTCCTTTGAGCTCATCCATCTTTGCCCTGTTTTCTTCGATTGACCTTCCGGATATCCTGTCCTTTCTTATCATGTCGGTATTCTTGTCCAGCAGATCGGTAAATATTGACGTGCATTCGTCTTTCCTTTCGCATTTGCGTACCATGTTCTTTGAGAGTCCAATCCTTATCTCGTCTGTAAGGTGATTGGCAATGGTCGTATTATAGTCCTTTTTAAGATGTTGCAGGACGTTTTCCATATGCTGCTGGTTTGCATGCTCTATGAATGACTTCATGTCATTATGAATATCGAAAAGTTTTGATTTTATTTCCGAGAATTCGGTTTCAAAATCCTCTGTTTTCTTCATACTTCTGATTACGAGTCAATCTCTAAAAAGGTTTCTGGACAATACTTCAAAGTCATTGTCGTATACCCAGATGTACTTTGTATACTGCAGTGACGCTAAACTATATACCAGAAACTGTACAATTACTATTTGCTGCCTCCTTTCCCGGGAAATGATTCAGACGACGATAAAGAAAAGAGGAATTCAAATGAGTGTAAAAGACGATATCCACAGCCAGATTGTCGCAGGTCTTGAAAATGCAACATTTCCCATAGAAACCCCGGAAGAATTGCTTTCCGCCTTCCCTGCAGGTGCCGATACCACATGCAGGTCAGGGGACGTTGCGGTAACCGCCGGTGAAGCAGGTTCACTGCTCAAACCATCTGACTTCCCGTTTAGAAGTTCAAAAGCAGTTGCCGATACCATAGTTGATAGGGCAGGACTCTGATTCCTCCCCTATCATTTGCTATCCAAAAAGAATTGTATTTTCTGTTCTAATAACATCTCCTTCCCTTTTTTCCCTTTTATTTTTATATCATACAGACCAATCTAGACACAAAAAGTCATATGTGCCAGGTTGAACTATGGAATTAACGTTGCTCACTGATATCGGAATTATATTTGGTCTGTCGATGATCATACTCCTGCTTTTTCACAGGATGAAACTCTCCTCGGTTCTGGGCTTTCTCGTAACAGGTATACTTGCAGGTCCCCACGGACTTGGTATAATCACAGGTGTGGAGGAAGTCGAGGCCCTTGCTGAGATCGGTATAATCCTGCTGCTTTTCACAATAGGCATTGAGATGTCCCTCAAGGATCTCTGGGACATTAAAAAAGCAGTACTTGCTGGCGGAGGCCTGCAGGTGGCCATCACCACGGTTCTGGTCTACTATATATGCATATATATGGGGCTGAGTACCGGTACATCCATATTCATGGGCTTTCTGGTCTCCCTGAGCAGTACCGCTATTGTGCTCAAACTGCTGCAGGAGAAGGGTGAGATCTACACCCCCTATGGGAAAACATCCCTTGGCATACTGATCTTCCAGGATATCATTATAGTACCCATGATACTGCTGACACCCATACTTGCAGGGGTGCCCGGGGATTCTGATGCCGGTGCAATGGAATTCTTACTCCGTGGTCTTGGTATTATCTTACTTGTGGTGGTAAGTGCAAGGTGGATAATGCCTGCTCTGCTGTTCCAGATTGTCAAGACCAGAAATAAGGAGCTCTTTCTTGTCAGTATTATCTTTATAGTTCTTGCCACTGCATGGCTTACATCCAACGCAGGTCTGTCACTGGCTCTGGGTGCTTTCCTTGCAGGCCTGATCATCTCGGAATCTGAATACAGTCACCAGGCGATCGGTAATATCATGCCCTTCAAGGACATTTTCATGAGTTTCTTCTTCGTGTCCATAGGGATGCTGCTGGATGTAGGCTTCTTTACATCCAATCTGGTACTCCTGTTTGCTCTGGCGGCTGTGGTACTTGTCCTAAAATCAATAACTATAGGTGTAGTTACTTTCCTTCTTGGATACCCTTTCAGAACAGCTTTTATTACCGGCCTCGGGCTCTCCCAGGTGGGAGAATTCTCTTTCGTACTTGCAGGTTTCGGGCTTGATGTCGCACTGATAAACGGGGAACTCTATCAGACATTCCTTGCTGTCTCAATACTTACAATGGCAGCCACTCCATTCGTAATAACTTCTTCCCACGACATGGCGGATAGGATCCTTCAGAGGACATCGAACAGGATTCTGATCAATGGTATTTACTCAAAGGGTCTGACGCAGGTGGAAGAAAAAGAGGATGAAAGGATCTCAGATCACCTGATCGTAATCGGCTATGGCTTTAACGGAAAGACGGTTTCAAATGCAGCTAAGAGTGCAAGCATACCCTATGTGGTGATAGAAACAAATCCTGAGACTGTGCGTCGTGAGAAAAAGCATGGTGAAAAGATCCTGTATGGGGATGCAACTCATGAGGCGGTGCTGGAGTCCGCGAATATTCATTCCGCCCGTATACTTGTAGTCGGAATTTCGGACTATATAGCCACAAGGAAGATTGTAGAGGTGGCAAAGCGGATGAACCCCGATGTGTATGTCCTTGCCAGAACACGCTATCTCACTGAGATGAAGGCACTGCATGAAATGGGCGCTGACGAGGTGATTCCCGAAGAATATGAAACATCCGTTGAGATCTTCGTACGTCTGCTTAAAAAGTATCTTGTTCCCGAAGATGAGATCAACAGGTTTACCCGGGAACTACGTGCTAATGGTTATTGCATGCTCAGGAAATCGTCTCTGGAGGTAAGTGAGGCAGGTTTCGATCTTGAGAATGAACTTCCGGGTGTTGAGGTACTTTCTCTCAGGCTGGAAGATGGATGTAATGTCCATGGACACACCTTAAGAAACCTGGATATGAGGATGAAGTACGGAGTAACATTGCTGGCCATACGCAGGGGTGAGGAAATAATCTCAAACCCTGATCCAGATACAAAACTATTGTCAGATGACATCTGTATCCTGATGGGTAAACCGGATCAGCTCTTCAATTTAAGAAAGTTCTTTGAGAGCTGTTCCGGATCCACAGACCAAGAATATACAGAAAATTAATTTTTTTATACAAACGGTAAACTACCGTTTGTAATATATACTGTGTTATCTAAGTATTTCCTCAACTTAGTTTATGATTTCACCGGGTTATTGTCGTTTTGCAGGAGGTGCCGGATATATGAAGCCACTTATCGATGTTATATTCCGTTCAGAGAAAAGGAAAAGAACCCTTTTGTTGCTGAAAGAACAACCTGGTAGTATGGAATATCTTCTGGATCGGCTGAATACGACAAGACAGGCTTTACTTCCGCAGATAAGGATACTTGAGGATCATTTCCTGGTCACCGGCCATGATGATGTTTACGAACTGACTACGATTGGTAAACTGGTCGTTGACGAAATGCACCCTCTGATGGGTACTGTTAAAGTTCTCGATAATGATATTGACTACTGGGGTACACATATTTTTGATTTCATACCGGATCATCTTCTCATCAAGATCCGGGAACTGCAGGACTTCAGGACAATAAGTCCCTCTTTAAGTGAAATGTTTGAATTGAACAGGGAATATTATGAATATGCAAAACAGTCCGACTCGATGTACAAGGTAACCACTTACTTCCACCCGGATTTTCCTTCCTTCTTCGAAGAACTTACAAACAACAATGTAAACATAAATTTTGTCATTACCGAGGATGCATTTGCTAAACTACGATCGGAAAGATCCGAGGATTTCGAAAAGCTGCTCGGAAATGAACTGATCGATATGTTCGTATATCCCGGAAAGCTGGACCTTCTGACCTATACTTTTAATGATCACTGTATACTCATGCGTCTCTTGAAGAACAATGGTGAGACCGATGTCACACATATTATGTGTTCCAATCCATCGGCTGTTGAATGGGGAAAGGAGCTGTTCGAATACTTTTTGCAGGATGCACTACCCGTAACCGAAATGTGACGATATGTTCATCGGTATCGGATATATGTTCCTGTATCTTCGGTGGTATTCACGATTCTAAAAAGTGAAGTAAAAGGCGCAGGCTATGTTTAAAAAAGATACAGAGGCCTCATTCATATAATCGTGTTATGAACAATTGTATTCTGAGACCCGAATTCCAATTGTTTATTTATGTAAGTTCATCTCAGGTCCTTCATGCTTCCAGACATGCCAGTCTTCCACAAGCTCTTCCTTGGGAAGGTCTTTCATAAATCCGGGCAGAATACCCAGGGTCTCACGTATATCTTTTATAGTTTCTTCATATTCTCCCATAAGATAACCCCACTGTCATATTCTCTTTTAATTTTATAAGTTTTATGGTGCTCATAAATACATCCAATTAAAAAACAGAAATCAAGAGCAATAACAATCATATACAGAAAACAGAAAGAGATAAATTAGTGAAGGTAATTGGTGTCATCATGTTTGCCAGACACCATAAAGAAGGCTATAGAGAAGTTTTACCGGGCATAAGAATGAAGACAATAGTTTACGGGGAAAAGACCCTGATGACTGAATTTGTCATGAAGAAAGGAAGTATACTTGGTCAGCACGATCATATGCATGAGCAGACCGGTTACCTTGTTTCAGGAAAAATACTCTTAACCATCGGTGATGAGACCTTCGAAGCAGGTGCAGGTGATTCATGGAACATTCCCGGAAAAATGCCACATTCCGCAAAGATACTGGAAGATTCTGTGGCTGTGGAGGTATTCTCACCCCGCAGGGATGAGTATATCGATTGACTCTGAAGGATTTTATATGACAGAATCCGGATTCTATTATCCCGGTTTTATTCTCCATTTAAATTAAGATATCCGTCATTATCACTTGTTTCAAGTACCTTTACAGTGGAATCTTCCGGGACTACCAGCTGCATATCAACACTAACGCTTGAAGTGCCATATATCGGATATTCGATTTCGATTAATAGTTCTCTGTTGCCTTCGGTGGCAACTATATTGACTTTATCAAGTTCCTCCCTGCCTCCGAAGTAAGCTTTTTTTTGTGCGGTCATTTCAACGGTATCCCCGGCATGACTGTTGACAGTTAAATCTCCGCCTATCTGGTTGATGTGAATAACGGTTCCGGGGCTGACATTGAAGCTATCTGCTACCTCCTCGGTTTCTAATGGTTCCTCTGTAACACACCCTGATACAAGGATGTACAGTAAGATGCATGTGAATAAAATTTTGTAATATTGTTTTGGCATTGTCGACCCCACCACCACTTATTATCTTACTATTAGTCTATCGGATGTTAAAATATGTATTCATGGATCTCTACTCTTTGAATATTTTGTTGTAGATAGTTTTATTTATTATAACACATACATAGGATTCCGACTACTGTCAATGTGCTAGCTTGATGTAGTCAGTTCTTGCCAATGGATTTATTTCTTGTTAAAAGGTGAAATTATGAAAAATACATGGGAAAAGGTATTCGAGTATGCGTCATCCCCTCTTCACGGTACTCTCTCAAGGAAACTCAGAGAAGGGGTCAGCATACAGGTAAATGAAGGGAAAGTTTACTCAAAGGCCGTACTCTTTCTGGGTGAGGAGTTCGTACGTATAACCGAGGATGAGGATGATCAAAAAGTAAACACATATTACAACTGGGAAATGATCACATCCATCAGAACATGCAGTAAAAACGACTAAACGCTAATCATAACAGGCTTATCGATAGTCTGCCACTTTCTATCTCCATTTTTATTTTTTTCATCACGCTGTCAGTCAGTATCTCCACAAGGAGCTTTTAATATCTATTATCTTAGGATCGAAGAGTTTTGGTAATTCTAGTTTCTGATCTTTATTTATTTATTTATTTATTTATTTATTTATGGATACATCGAAGCTGAGTTTTTGATCTCATACAACTCAGGCTCCATGCCAGCCTGGATCAGCATTTTCCGTGACTTTATCCCATTTGAGCTGGCAAGAAAGCACAAAACTCTTATCTTAAAAAAATCTACATGTATTTGATGGATGCAGATGTTGAATTTGTCTTATATATGCTACTGATGTTAGCCATCGGACTTGGCCTGGCAGGTATACTTGCGATCCTGCTTTACTTCATCTGAGCTTATCTGCCCTATTTAGCTTTTCAGCAGGTTCTTCCTGAACATACCATACTCGTCAAATCCGCGATACATCAATATTATCAGGCCCATGAGCACATTGATTACCGTAGTTACATATATCGCAACCATGATAGCTATCTGATATTCGATGGCTGTAAGCGGGCTCGAACCACCCAGTATCTGTCCTGTCATCATACCCGGCAGGAAGACTATACCTATTGTAGCCATGTTTGCAATTGTCGGCTTGAGTGCGTTTCTGAGACTCTTTCGCATGTAAGGCATAAGAGCTTCGTGCTTTTCAGCGCCAAGGGATAATTTTGAAAGGTATCTGTTCTCGTTTCTCTGTATCTGGTCACAAAAATCATTGATTCCTACTATATTTGCCCTGAGGGAGTTACCAAGCACCATACCACCTATGGGAATGAAATATCTGGCATCGAATACGTTTGCAAGATCTATTATAAAGGAGTTGAAGTACAGAAGCATTCCCATGTTCGTTAATGCAAAGGATATGATCAGTGGGGCTATCAGTGATTGTATTTTAAGTTCAGCATTCTTCAGGACATTATGTGATGCCACTATCACCATAACCATTACCCAGATTATGTTTATGATCGCGCTGTTAAGATCAAAGACAAATGTCAGGAAGATACCCACAAGTGCCAGTTGTATTGCCATTCTGAAGGAACTTTCAAGTGTTGCCCCTATCAGTTGCAGTTTAAAGTAATAGCTTACTGCAATTGGAATTAGCAGGAGAATAAAACAAAGCATCAGTCCCAGAATAGATATGT
The DNA here is from genome assembly GCF_013388255.1 of Methanolobus zinderi. Classification (NCBI taxonomy): domain Archaea; kingdom Methanobacteriati; phylum Methanobacteriota; class Methanomicrobia; order Methanosarcinales; family Methanosarcinaceae; genus Methanolobus; species Methanolobus zinderi. The sequence continues at coordinate 1,941,254 of NZ_CP058215.1, read as the reverse complement.
CGTTTGCAGGCATTCAGTTCACCTTGTTTACGGAATCTTCGTTCGAGACAATGTTTTCAAAATCTATTATCCTTACACCTTCACGCTCCCATTCGGGGTCATGGGATATGGCAAGGACAGTCCATTCAGAATTTGCCATAAAATAATCAACAACCTTTGTCTTAAGGGCAGCATCCAGGTCGGACGTGATCTCATCAAGCAGAAAAATATCCTTTTTTGTCATCAGGGAAATTATGATGGAAATACGTTGCTTCTCCCCGCCCGAAAGGTTCTCGAACTTCTTATTGAGAACTTCTCTTTTCAGTGAGAACTCCGTGAGCAGCATATCCAGTGTATCGTGGTCGAATTTTCCATGGTTGGCACTGTAGGAGAATACCTCTTCGAACAGAGCCATCACTGGCCCTTCGCCGATATCGCTATCCTGTGAGATGTGGGTTGCTCTCTTTCTGATGTCCCAGAACAATTCTGAATCAGCAGGCTTTCCCTGGAAGTATATTCTACCTGAAGAGGGTCTGGTAAAACCAAGAATGAGTCTGAATACGGTAGTCTTGCCAATCCCTGATCTGCCCTTAATCAGAATCTTCTCTCCTTTGCTTACGGACAGGTCCAGACCGGAGAAGATCAATTTGTCCCGCAAACCGTCATTTACGCTTACAGAGACATCCTCCATTCTGATTATTTCCATTCGTTTTCCACCTTTGTATAAACCGGGAGAATAAAGTACCTGCAATCTAATTAAGCTTACCTTTATTTTGGCCAATTTCAATATATTGTGAGCTATATAGCAATATAAAAAGCAACTTTATATATTATAAGATTGTTCTATATATCGGGTTGGTCCCACATGAATTAAACTTACAACTCTGCCCCCGATTCTAATGCATACCAACCCATCATCTTTTTTTTACATGAAGTCCTATCCGTTTCAGGTGATCATTATGGATACGCTAATAGAAGAGGGGCAGAAAGCACCTGGTTTCTGTCTTCCCGATCAGGACGAGAATGAGGTTTGCCTGAAAGACTATAGTGGACAGTGGCTGGTCCTATATTTCTATCCCCGCGACAACACTTCCGGCTGCACAAGGGAAGCCCAGGATTTCACGGCTCTGAAAAATGATTTTGAATCTGAGGGTGCCCGGATACTTGGAGTCAGCAAGGACAGTATCAAATCACATCAGCGCTTCATCGAAACGAAGGAACTTGGAATTACCCTGCTGTCGGACGAGAGTACTGAAGTACATCAGCTCTATGGTGTATGGAGGATGAAGAAGAACTATGGCAGAGAATATATGGGAACGGTTAGGAGCACTTATCTGATCGATCCTGAAGGCAGGATTGCTGCCACATGGAACAATGTCAGGACTAAAGGGCATGCTGAGAAGGTGCTGGATAAATTAAGGGCCCTGAAAAGCCTCTGAAATCTATATGATGAGAAAATAGATAATAAGATTATTTAAAACGGCAGTAAATGAGCTATCTTGGTATAGATTATAATGTATCCAAGTACCAGCATCAGTAAAGAAATAAGCCATGCCCATCTGAGTATCCTGGCAAGGTTCTCAGGCCGGGTGAGTTTAATAAAAAAGCGATCGACCAGATTGGGTCGATCTTCCGGATCATTTTCCATATAAAGGTATTATCCTTTGATCCTTTTAAGTCTGAAGGTGTTTTCCCTTTCCATCTCTTCGAGACGGAGCCTAATGAAGGTCATTGATTCCTGAAGTTCAGGTATAACCTTGAATTCGAGAGCATTGACACGCCTTTTTGTCTTCTCGATATCATCAAGAAGCTTTTTCATGGTTGTCTCGATCTCTGCCGCAAGGATAATCTTCTCGACCAGAAGTTCGTAAGCATCCGCTGCTTCATCTGTGTATGAACTGGTTCCAAGAATACCATAACCACGTTCGTTTATGGACTTCTTGACACTGGATGATTCGATCTTAGGAACGACAACACCCATGATGTTACGGCTTTCCAGCTCGATCTCTGGTTTGCTCTGAAGTGCAAAAGCTGTGGATTTGACGGTAATTGTACCGTCAACAGCATTTGCAATACCTATCATCCGGGAAGCATCTTCATAGGCGGCATCCAGCTCGGTCCTGACATCCTTGGCCTTGCCGAGGATCTCGAAGAACTCAAGGATAAGACCATCTCTCTTCATCTTGAGCAGCTTGTGACCACTCTGTGAAAGCTTGATCTTCTTCTTAAGCTCGATAAGTTCGGAACGGGTTGGTTTAACATCTTTTGCGCCCATGTTGGATCACCTTCCAGATTCAGTTGCTCTTGTGAGCAGGGTGGTACTTCTCGATATACTTGTTATCGACCCTGGTAAGCAGGGCTTCAGGAAGTTCTGCGAGAATATCCCAGGCGACATCGAGTGTGTCCTCAATTGACCTGTCTTCATCTCTTCCCTGACGTACGAACCTGTCCTCGAAGAGGTCAGCGAACTCAAGGATCTTCTGGTCCCTTTCGGACAGAGCCTCTTTACCTACAATGGCCACAAGACCTCTCAGGTCACGACCTTCCGCATATCCGGCATACATCTGGTCGGATACTGCCTTGTGGTCGTCCCTGGTCTTTCCGTCACCGATACCTGAGTTCATCAGACGGGAGAGGGATGGGAGTACATTGATAGGTGGGTAGATACCCTTCCTGTGAAGTTCCCTGGAAACTACGATCTGACCTTCTGTGATATATCCTGACAGGTCAGGGATCGGGTGAGTGATATCGTCACCGGGCATGGTCAGGATTGAGAACTGAGTAACTGATCCTTTCCTTCCCTTGATGACACCTGCACGCTCGTAGAGTGATGCAAGGTCAGTGTACATGTAACCCGGATAACCACGTCTTCCAGGTACCTCTTCACGGGCTGCACCCATCTGACGGAGTGCCTCACAGTAGTTTGTTATGTCAGTAAGGATAACAAGTACGTGCATGTCGTGTTCGTATGCCAGGTACTCTGCAGCTGTAAGAGCCATCCTTGGTGTGATGATACGTTCTACAGCAGGGTCGTCTGCAAGGTTAAGGAAAACCACAGCTCTTTCAAGAGCACCGGTCTTCTCGAAGTCCTCCATAAATGACTGGGCTTCTTCGTTTGTGATACCCATTGCAGCGAAAACTACTGCGAAGTCTTCAGTGGATCCCGGAACCTTTGCCTGACGTGCGATCTGAAGAGCGATCTCGTTGTGTGGAAGACCTGATCCTGAGAAGATAGGAAGTTTCTGTCCACGGACGAGTGTGTTTGTTCCGTCGATGGTTGAGATTCCTGTCTGGATAAAGTCCTCAGGTGGCATCCTTGAATACGGGTTCATTGATGCACCGTTAACGTCTACCCTGTCTTCGGGGACAATACGTGGTCCGCCATCCAGTGGTTCTCCAGAACCAGAAAGGATACGACCAAGCATATCTTTTGATACAGGGAGTTTGATGGTCTCTCCGGTGAACACAACACCGGATTCCTCATTCAGTCCACCTGTTCCTTCGAATACCTGAACCGCTACAACTTCAGATGAGGTATCAAGGACCTGTCCTCTCTTTGTTGTACCGTCCGGAAGGTTGATGTGAACAAGTTCACCGTAACCTACAGGCTCGGTCTTCTCGAGGAATACCAGTGGTCCTGAGATTTCTGTGATTGTTTTGTATTCCTTGGTCATTTTAGTTACCTCCAAGTGCTGCAAATTCCTTGTCCATCTTGTCCAGGACAGTATTCAGTGCACTGTCGAAGTCCTCTTCGAATTTGACCTTTGCAAGCTCATCCTTTGACTCAAGGGCAAGGATGTCTTTCATAGGTACGCCTGACTCCAGTGCTGCCTCTGCCATGTCGCCGTACTTGGAGATTGCTTTCAATAGCTTATACTGCTTGTCGAATGAACAGTATGTATCAACCGGGTGGAACGCGTTCTGCTGGAGGAAGTATTCCCTGAGCATACGGCAGATCTCAAGAACCAATTGCTGGTTTTCAGGAAGTGCGTCGGAACCGACGAGCTGTACGATTTCCTGGAGTTCGGATTCTTCCTGTAGAAGGTCCATCGCATTGTCTCTGAGGCTTACCCAGTCAGGTGCGACATTCTCTTCAAACCAGTCAGTAAGACCCTGGGTGTACAGACTGTAACTTGTAAGCCAGTTAATTGATGGGAAGTGCCTCTTCTGTGCAAGCTTTGCATCAAGCGCCCAGAACACTTTTACGATACGGAGTGTGTTCTGTGTGACAGGCTCTGAGAAGTCACCACCAGGTGGGGATACTGCTCCGATAACTGTGATTGAACCATTCTCTCCTGAGAGTGATTTTACCGCACCTGCACGCTCGTAGAACTCTGAGAGCCTTGCTGACAGGTATGCAGGATAACCTTCCTCACCAGGCATTTCTTCAAGCCTGGATGAGATTTCCCTCATTGCTTCTGCCCATCTGGATGATGAGTCAGCCATGAGTGATACATCGTATCCCATGTCACGGTAATATTCTGCGATTGTGATTCCTGTATAAACAGATGCCTCACGGGCAGCTACAGGCATGTTTGATGTGTTTGCGATAAGGACTGTACGTTCCATGAGCGGACGACCGGTCTTTGGGTCCTGGAGTTCCGGGAACTCGTTCAGTACGTCAGCCATCTCGTTTCCACGCTCTCCACATCCGATGTAAACCACTATGTCAGTGTCACTCCATTTTGCAAGCTGCTGCTGGGTAACAGTCTTTCCTGAACCGAATGGTCCCGGGATAGCTGCTGTACCGCCCTTTGCAACAGGGAAGAGACCATCAAGGATTCTCTGACCTGTAATAAGAGGTCTTCTCGGAATGAATTTATTGTTTACAGGACGTGGCAATCTTACCGGCCACTTCTGCATCATGGAAAGTTCCGTACCGTCTGAGAGCACGCATATGGTATCTTCTACCTTGAACTTACCTGATTTTATCTCTTCAACAGTACCGGAAACATTTGGTGGCACCATGATCTTGTGCTCAATGTTCTCTGTTTCCTGTACTACACCAATTGTTTCGCCGCCTTTTACGGAGTCGCCGCTTGATACCGTTGGCTTGAACTCCCATACTCTTTCACGGTCAAGACCGTTTGCGGTGACACCTCTTTCAATGAAGTCTCCCATTTTTTCCTGGAGGACTTTCAGAGGTCTCTGAATTCCATCATAAATACTTTCTAATAAACCTGGGCCAAGTTCTACCGAAAGGGACATTCCAGTGTTCACCACGGGCTCTCCGGGCTTTATGCCGGATGTATCCTCGTATACCTGAACAGTGGCTTTTTCACCTTCGATTCTAATTACTTCACCCATTAATCCTTCGTGACCTACATGCACCACATCATACATTTTTGGTTTGATGCCTGTAATTGTGACAACAGGTCCGGCCACTCGATAAATTTCACCTTTCATTTCCACAGATCAACACCTACCGATTGTTTTATTTTTTCCCTTAAGTTCGAACTCTGACCACTACCTCCGAGAGTCACCACAGTTGGTTCAACAGATTCATTGATAGTGTTTCTCAAAATCTCCGGTAGTTTATTAAGATCATCACCGTGCATAACCAGAATACCGACTTCCCGGTCTTCAAGTATCTTGAGCACAGTAGGTTCAAGTTCGCCATCGGTAATTTCATAAATTTTTTTCACGCCAGCAAGTCTGAATCCAGTTACAAACTCACCTTGTCCGACTACTGCCAATTCCATCAAATCACCAACTGTTCCCTGATAACTTCTTCATTGAGGTTGGCGGCTTTTCCACGTATTATTATCCGCAGGTTGTTTACCTCATTCTGTTTGCTTAGCATGTAGCCCATGATTGGTACTATTGAGAGTGGATAAACATGTGAAAAGCTTGCTGCAGATTTAAGTCTGTGTTTTTTCAGCCGTGATTCGACATCGATCAAAGACTGCATATCCGGGCTAACTACTTCTGAGATATCTTCCCAGTATGGATATTTTGCAAGTTCTGAGATGAAATCTTCAAATGAAAGTGGCATTAGCCTTTCGATATCTTTGAGCTTCAGCTTGAGACCACCTTCGATCATCAGATCCATCATGTCAGGATCAGTGATCCCTGCCTTTTTCAGGCGGAAGAGTGTTGTAAGGTTCTTAATGTCAATGCCCAGTCTTGTAAATGAGGCAAATAACTTACGGTCCTTTGACCTTGAGCCGCGGGTAGCTTCAAAGAGTCCTGCATAGTACATCTTATCAAGCTGGTTCTCGATTTCAGAGAGATTGGTTCCGTCGTAATTTTTCAGAATTGGATAGTATTCTGTGTTACTAAGTTCTGAGATCACTTCTTCATAATCGCTCTTTGCTGCAAGTTCTGAAAATAACGTGTAACTAAGACTACCTGCTGCAACAATAGCTTCCAGTATATCTTCTGTGGAAGCGTCGCAGTATTTGCCTCTAAGAATTGTCTTGATATTCCAGATGTCGTACTTCTTGAGCTTTTCTGCGATAAGATAGTTCACCTCACCCTCAGAGATGTTGATCAACTTCGTGAAGGTCACGGCGAGATTTCTATTCAGAGCATGCTCAATAAGGTCTACGCCTTCATACTGCCTTGCCAGCTCATCGACATCTTCCTTATACTCAGACTCTTCAATGAACCTGGTTATCTCGTCGATACCCATGTTCATGAGTCGGGGATAGGTCTCCTTTGGCAGGATCTTACTCTTCATTGCACGAACACGTGCAGTAGTATATGCGTAGTTTGAGTGACCCTTTGGTTTGGAGCTTCCACGCTTAAATTTCTGCAACAGCTGCATTTAGAAATCACCCGAATAAGATATCAGATGTCTGCCTCAACAACTGCTCGTTCACGCTTTTCAGGATACCGTCGTATGTATAGTCCAGTCTTACTGTCCCATCTTCATTCTCAATGATAACTCCACCGAGACCTTTGATGTTACCTGCATATTCAAGCGAACTTAGCTCCTTTACAATCTCCTCTGATTCAGCATTGGAATAGATTCTCTTTCCGGATGCTTCGTTTTTCTCAATAAGTGATTTGAGAAGTTCTTTGTTCTTTTCAGGGGAAAATGCAGCTATGCTTTCTTCAGCCTGGGTATATACTTCTTCGAGTACTTCCTTGCGTGCATTGAGCAGTGTGCGCTTCACTTCAAGATTTGCACTGGATATTTCTTGCTGCCTTAATTTTGTGATATCATCTTCTGCCTTTGCAAGACGCTCACCCATGATCTTCTTGGCATTCTGCTTGGCTTCGTCCAGAATAAGAGTTGCCTCAGCATCAGCTTCACGATTCAACTGAGCTACTTCCGCCTCTGCGGCATCCTTGATATCTTTAACAACAGTTTCAAGTCCCATGCTCACACACCTTTTTAATAAATTTAAGAGCAAAAGGTGCTCTTAAATTAATTTAGCTGATCAACAGTGCAACTACCAGACCAAAGATAACGATAGTTTCTGGAATTACAGTAAGGATCAAACCTTTACCGAACAGGCCTTCGTTCTCAGCCATTGCACCGATTGCTGCGGTACCGATTTCCTTTTCAGCGATTCCGGATGCAAGACCTGTAAGTCCTACTGCGAGTCCTGCTCCGATTGCCTGTAATCCTGCTGGGTCCATCATGGTTATTGTTGATGTTACTGGTTCTGCCATTCTATTTTTCCTCCGTGTATTTTCTTATGTATCCGAATGGATCGTATTTTCTTCCCCCGCCTTCGTAGAATTTTCCGAAGAATTCTACATACTGCAACCTGAGTGCGTGTAAACCGGGGGCAATAATACTCAGGACAGTGTTAAGGGCGTGTCCGAATAAGAACACTACAATTGCAAATATGGTCATTCCGCCTATTGCGGTTCCTGGTTCCCAGATCATCTCAAAGGCGATCAGGTTCACAGTTGACGCAATATAGATGGATGACAATCCGACAGCGATAATACGTGTATATGAAAGAGAGTTACTGAGAAGTGCCGGTAACTCGATGGGTCCTTTTATACCCTCTCCCTTGACCAGCATTACAAATCCTATGAGGAATACCAATACTCCCGCAGCGATCGGAAGCATTCCCACATAGCCTAATGCTATAAGGAGGATGCCGAGTTCCACCACGATCCAGCTACCCTTTTCGAAAAGAGCTGCCGAAAAACCGTGTTTTTTGTTTTCATTAATGAAACCCAATATATAACCGATGTTGATGTGAATAACACCAATGAGAGCGGTTAATACTATCAGGGTCATTACAAGATGGGTTCTGTGTACAGGGAATGTGAACATTTCCCCGCCAATTGGTGATGCGAAAAGATCTATGGTCTCAAATCCGGCTATAAGCCCTGCTTCTACACCATGATCTGTATGTATGCTTGCTAAAGGGAAACCCAGGAACTCACCGTACAGAATTCCGAATATCAATGTAGAAATCTGACAGTAAATAAGGATGTTCATCAGGGGCTTGATCGCATCAGAGGTTACGAACTTCTTGATTCCGAAGGCAAGTGCCAGAAGGATCAATGCGTAACCAATATCTCCAAGGATCATTCCGTAAAAGAGCGGGAATGAGATGAATATCAGGGTTGTAGGATCGATTTCCTTGTATCTTGGACGGGCATACAGGTCCATAATCTCCTCAAATGGAGAGGATACCTTTGGGTTATCGTATTCAATAGGAACTTTCTTCTCGTCTTCACTGGTCATTTCCTGACTGGATACGAATGCACGTCCGTTGGTTGCTGTGTTCACAGTGATTTGAAGATCGTCATAATGCTCAGTGGGAATCCATCCGTCAATTACGAATGTACTCTCTGTGGTTGCAATCCTTAGTGGTGCTTCTGATTTTTCTGTTTCGATTGACAGAAGTTCATTGCTTGCAAGGATGAAGTCAGCATATTTGACATTGAGTTCTTCGATCTCCGCATCGGTGGATTCGATCTTGTTAACGATATTCGCTTCCTTCTTTTCCAGATCCGCGATGATACTGGATGGCACGCCACTGACATCAGGAACTCTGAGTTCCTTGAAAAGAGCTTTTGCCAGAGCGTCAGAAACCTCTTCAGATTTCTCTTTTGGAACAAACAGCACTATTACACTGTTCTTCGGATCAAAATAGAGCTTATAAGAAGATGTAATTCCCGATATTGCAGGTTCAACGTTTTCCTGCACATATCCTGAAAATACAGCAAGCTTTTCATAACCGTGATACAGGTCCAGATCCAGGTCGATGTTGGTAAAAGGAATTAGCTCTTTCTTAAGAGATTCGGTCTCTTTAAGTTCTGCTTCCAGTTCGGTCTTTTTCTCGCTGACTGCATTCACTTCTGCATCCAGCTGGTTGAGCCTGTCATCCAGATCTGTCAGGATTTTGCTTGAATCCTGTCTCTGGGCTGCAACGTCCTCTACTCCGAGAAGACTGCCAATTGATCTGATTTTGATGAGTTTCTTTGATATTTCGCTGATATTTCCAAAGGGTTTTCCAATCTTGAGTTCAGAGTCATCTTCTATATAATCTTCGATCTGGAACAGATTAGCCTTGTGCAGAGCATCGACCGTTTCTTCAAGGATATTCTTGTGGCCAACAATTACGGCACGAGTCATCTGTTTTGGCTTAAGCATGGATTGCCCTCTCAAACTCTGTTATCAGATTATCGACCGCCTGGTCTTTTCTGGATGACGCCTTTTCAGCAATTTCTTTTGCCTCTTTTTCGCCGTCCTCTATGATCTGTTTCTTTTCTGAAGCGATCGACTCTTCTGCAGATTTCATTGCACTCTGTGCTGCTTTTTGTGCATCGGCTTCGGCTTGTTTGATAATTTCCCTAGCCTCTGCACGTGCACTGGTTATTCGGTCGTGTTTACTTTTAACGCCGGCCTCAACCATATTTCGTGCATTGCCTTCTGCATCTTTTATTTCAGATAAGATTTTGTCTTTGGCCATGCTAATCCTCATGTCGTGATTGATTATTATAAATCCCGAGTAATGCACTCCTTGTACTGCTAAATCACATATAAAGGTTCCGTAGTCAACAATCCCCTGGTGGGTAATGATTTTTCATGATATTGTTTAAATATGAGATGGTTATGTTGATATATGATGTACTCGGAAAGTAGCTTCCCGGCGTTCATCTGAAAATGCCCATCTTAAGTAACTATTTTCCTTATTAATTTTACATAGTAGATTTCATTTTGTAATAAGGTCTTCAATTCTGACAGGAAGTCGTGCTTCTTCCGGGATAGTATGGATGTATTTTTTCCTGAATTCCGGGTTGCGCATCAGACAATAATCCGAAGAGCAACTGTAGGCTGCATGTCTGCCCATACGCTCCCATATTGTTGAAAGCTTTTCTTCACGGATGTTTCCAAAGGAAAGTGGTGTGTATGCACATGGGAGCACGTCTCCCCCTGCAGTTGCGTGCATCCAGCGTTTACCTGCAAAGCATCCGAACTGCTCGGGACCCATGAAGTAAGGCAGGGCTGTAACCCTTGGTCCATCAGGTTTTTTATTGATCCTTTTCTGGAAATCTGCAAGGCGCCTGACATCTTTGTCAGTGATCACTTCGTCTTCATGTTCCATCCAGCGACCCACGGCAACGATCTCATATATGGACATTTCCTGCATACCCATGTCCCATGCGAACTGGTAGAATTCTTCAAGGTCATCTATATTATAAGGTGACATTACTACGAAGAGATCTGCGAGTATGCCTGCACCGATTGCATTCCTGGCTCCTTCAATGGCGTTTTTGAAGGCTCCTTCACGGCCCCTTACTCTGTCATGTTCCTTTTCATCAGGACTGTCAAGACTCATGTGCAATGCAAAAAGTCCTGCTTCTTTGAGTTTCCTGGCACGATCCTCGTCCAGAGCAAAACCGGATGTAAAACAGGTAGCAATGGCCCTGCTTTTATCTACCCTGGCAACCATCTCGGGAAGGTCCTTACGCAGCATCGTCTCTCCGCCGTCAAATGAGATATAGTAACTGCCAAGATCCAGGGCCTGCTCTATTGTAAGATTTATCTCATCAAAGCTCAGTTCGGGGTCTGAAACGATACCTGCTGCTCCGCAATGAATGCAATCATAAGGACATTTTCCGGTGATACCAATGGAGAACTGGTCAGGTATCCTTCTTTTGAGTATGGATGCAACCTGTGCACTGATCATGCGGTTGAATGCCTCGCTTGGCATGGGAGGTACCCATGTTGAGAATATGATGTTTTCCTCGTCGGAAGAGATTGGTTTTTCTTCCTGGAATATCTTGTTTATGCGCTTTATAATGGGCTTTGCGACAGGGGACAGCGGTCCTTCGGTATCGAGTACCACTTTGCCATCCACTGTATCTGCATTTACTTTTAATACTGATCGATCGTAAACTTTCATAAATACACCTGTAATCGTAATTAAGAATTAGATTGATTTCTGGCTAGGATATTTGATGGCAGCATATCAAGGGTGATCAGGTCTGTCACCATCAGCAGCTTATCCTTTGCAACCGAAGGGCTGAACTCATCAAGAATGCTCTTTGCCCTGTTCACGTGGGAATTGACCTCGTTAACGGTCGCATCTATGGTCTCATCATGATCCATGTTTCGGCGCAATATAAGCGGTAAGGTAACTGATTCGTATGTTGACTGTTTGTCTTCCAGCCTGTTAAGGTATTCAAGCAGGTCATCGACTATCTGGTATGCATTACCCACACATTCTCCGAAATCCCTTAACTTGAGGGCAAGTTCCCTGTCAGCACCTGCAACATATGCTCCTATGGCTGCGCTTGCAGCAAACAGGGATGCGGTCTTCTTGGAGATACAATCGTAATAGTTCTGCTTCCTGAACTCACCATCAGCACTTGAGATGTCAATTGTTTCTCCTTCAGCCATGTACATCCCCGCCCTTCCGAACTCAAGTACGGAATCGGTTCCGTATGATGAGATCAGGGATATGGCCTTTGATATCAAAAAATCGCCGCAGAGTATGGCTGCCGGAACTCCGTATTTCTTGTGGGCCGACTCGACTCCCCTGCGTATGACTCCGTCATCCAGTACATCATCGTGTATCAGGGATGCGGAATGTATAAGCTCGATAGCAAGGGCTGCATTGATACTTTTCCTGGAATCTCCGCCACATAGCTCGGTGCACAGCATCAGTATTATGGGCCTGATGCTCTTGCCGCCCGAACTGCAGATGTGCAGCATCATTTTTTTCATATTGGAACTGTCGTTCATCGAAGCGACCAGTTCGTCCATTGAAGCCTTGATTAGCTGATATTCCTCAAGATTCTCTATTTCGGTCATGGTTTTTCAAGCCTTATCATTCCTTATATTTAGAAGGGCACCCCATCACGATCTTATTAGCTTCTATCATGTTCGGCGAGACCATCAAGCCACTGATGCTAATACCCTTTCCCTCATCAAGGTCTGCGGGAAGCGCTCCGGTGTACTCGACGCCGATTTCAAAATTCTCATCTTCCACATCCATAAGAGTGAAGGATATTCCTTCGGTGGATACATCCAGTGTACCATTCTTAATAGTACCCATGGTGTTGACGTTCTCCCCCACATATTTGTCCGGCTTTTCCTTTAACTCGGATATCATGGGATATCCCTGTGAAAGATCCACATTCCAGAGTCCGATGGCCCCGACAAAGATAATAAAAAATATTGCAAGAACAGTTTTCTGTTTCCTGTCCATTAAAGCACCTTCAATTAGTATAGTTTATTCCCTTAGCTTACTCATACTTCTTTCCAGAGACCGGCGTACACGTAAAAGGTGAAGGGCATATATTCCAAGTATGATCCACGTATATGCAAATGCAAGTTCCAAGGCGCTTATGATGTTCACCTCTTTGAAGTGTAAGGTTCCCGCTTTACTGAAAGATATTCAATAATATGAATCTGTATCCGTTTTTTTACCTTATGATTTTCGTACTAATAACTAACTATTAATACGGGTGTGCACTAGTATAGTGCCATCCTATAAAAAGTAAATGAAGCTCAGAACTTCAAAAATTATAATTGATGAATATGGTAAAAGCTCCAAGACTGATAGCATGGGAAACGACTGCAGGCTGTAATCTCTCCTGCAGGCACTGCCGTGGGGCATCGACTTTTGAAAAACCGGAAGGTGAACTCACAACCGAGGAGGCAACGCGCTTTATCGACGAGATTGCGCAGATGGGAAACCCCATACTCATTCTCAGTGGCGGTGAACCACTTGTAAGGGATGATATCTACGGGCTTGCTGAGTATGCCACCGAAAAAGGCCTGCGTGTTGCCCTTGCAACCAACGGGACACTTGTGACCCCGGAAGTTGCTGAAAGGCTCAGGGACGTCGGGATTAAGAGGATCAGCATAAGCCTGGATGGCTCCAGCCCGCAGACCCACGATGATTTCAGATGCATGCCCGGTGCCTTTGAAGGTGCCATGAAAGGTATCGATAATATCAAAAAGGCAGGAATAGGATTCCAGATAAACACCACCATTACAAAACGCAATCTTAAGGAGATCCCTGCCATACTTGAGATGGCAACAGAAATCGGGGCAGAGGCCCTGCATATATTCCTGCTTGTGCCAACCGGCAGGGGTAAGGAACTTGAGAATGAGGAGATCCCGGCGGTGGAATATGAGAGGGTCCTTAACTGGTTCTATGATAAGCAGAAGACTGCAAAGATCCAGCTCAAGGCCACATGCGCACCCCACTACTTCAGGATCATGCGCCAGAAGGCAAAGAAAGAAGGTATCGAGGTCAGCGTCAAGACCCATGGCTATGAGGCCATGACAAAAGGCTGTCTGGGTGGCACCGGCTTCTGTTTCGTATCCAGTATAGGGGAAGTCTATCCCTGCGGATATCTGCCCGCACTTGCAGGAAGCATTAAAGAGCAGTCTTTTAAGGATGTCTGGGAGAACTCAAAGGTCTTTAATGACCTTAGGGATGTCTCAAAACTGAAAGGCAAGTGTGGTGACTGTGAATACAATAAAGTATGTGGAGGCTGTCGTGCACGTGCATACGCTGCCACCGGGGATTATCTCGAAGAGGAACCCTACTGTATATACGTACCTGAAAAACAGTGATCTTATGATATATCTTGATGATACGGATAAAACAATACTTAATACTATACAGTTTGATTTTCCACTTGATGTCCGTCCTTTTAAAAAGCTGGGAGAAAAACTGGGTATAAGTGAAGGCGAAGTGATCAGGCGTCTTGAAAGGCTGCATGATGAAGGAGCCGTCAGGAAGATCGGCCCGGTGATAAACCGTAAACGTATCGGGGGCACAAGCACACTTGTTGCCGTAGATGTGCCAGATGAAAGGATAGATGAAGTTGCAGCTTACATAAATGAATATACTGAGGTTTCGCATAACTACCTTCGTCCGGATAAGTATAATGTCTGGTTCACCCTTTCAGCTTCTGATAAGGAGAGAGTTGATGAGATCCTTTCAGAGCTCAAAGAGAAGACAGGTCTGGAATTTATCAACCTGCCTACAAAAAGGCTGTTTAAAATAGGTGTTAAGTTCGATATCAGGTGATGAAAGTGGATGAGATCGAAGAAGCTATAATCAGATTTACTCAGAATGGTATTCCACTTACTACTTCTCCATTCAAGGACCTGGCCGAAAGCCTGGGTCTGAGCGAGGAAGAGATCGTTGAAAGGATAAAAGGGATGCAGGAGAAAGGAATAATCCGCCGCTTCGGTGCTTCCATCGGTCACAGGGATATCGGTATCGTCGCAAACGCCATGTGTATCTGGAATGTCCCCGATGAACATGTGGAGGAGATTGGCAATATCATGGCATCCTTTGCAGAGGTCACTCATTGCTACGAAAGGCCCCGACGTCCCGGATGGGATTATAATCTTTTCACCATGGTCCATTCCTATACAAGGGCGGACTGTGAAATAGTTGCAGACAGGATCTCGCAGGTGACCGGGATCAAGGACTACAGATTGCTGTTCAGTGAACGGGAGTTTAAAAAGACTGGTGTTCGTCTGTAGTTTATTCTTAGACTCAGTTGACCTTAGTCGCAATATTTAACTAATTTACAGTGAAAGGCAGAGGAATTAGAAGAGGAGTACTTTGCATGGCACCAGATAATCCTTTCCTTCCACTGCTAATTGATATGACCGACAGAAAGATCGTCATTTTCGGTGGCGGTTCTGTGGGTGAGAGAAAAACCCTTCTGTTTTCCAGGTATGCTGATGTTACGGTCATAAGCAGACATTTTTCCCGAGCTATCCGGGATGTTTCCGGAAAGGACAATGTCCATCTTGTGACAGCAGATGCGGGAAAACTGTTGGATTCCGAGATTCATGATTTAATTTATGGTGCTTTCCTTGTTATACCTGCCACAAACCAGAGGGATATCAATGAGAAGATTAGCTCTCTTGCAAGAAATAAGAATATTCTTACCAACCAGGTGGATGCAATCGGGGACATTACCGTACCCTCTGTGATCAAAAGGGGTGATCTTACCATAAGCATATCAACATCCGGTTCAAGCCCTGCATTCTCAAGGTTTGTAAGACAAAAGGTCGAAAGTGTTATCACTCCGGAGTTCGAGGGTATGATAAAGATCCAGGAGAACCTGCGCTTATACCTGAAAGAGAATGTACCCGATCAGAAAGACAGGAAAGAGCTGTTATGGGAAGTACTTGAAAGTGAGGACGTCTGGTCTGCACTTGGTGAATCCTATGACAAAGGGTTTAATATAGCACAGGGTATAGTAACTGAGAAAATAAACGAGAAAGTCCGATAGCATGTCTGTTCATAATACATTCCCAGCACATTTTGAAAAAGCTTTTCCGGGGTGTTTGGTTGACTGAGATCTCAAGTATGGTCATCACACACTCCAAGGCAACAGTAGAAGAGATGGAAGAGGTATGGGATGGTGATCTTGAGTATATCCTCCGGGAGCTTTATGCAAACGAGCTCGTATGTGAATGTGCTGTGCTTAAAACCTGCAACCGAATAGAGATATATGTTGTTTCTCCTAAGGGAAGCAGTGTACTGTTCCAGTTCGTCAAGAAAATGGGACTATCATCTAATATTTTTGACTTTTTTGATCATGAAGAATCCATTATGCATCTGCTCAGGTTGTCCTGCGGTCTTGAATCCATGATAATAGGAGAGGACCAGATACTTGGTCAGATAAAGGATCTCTATCAGATAGCGAAAAACCTCGGAACCACAGGGAAGATGCTGGATACTGCATTCAGTAAGGCAATTCAGGTGGGAAAAAGGGTAAGGACCGAGACCGGTATCAACCGGGGTGCACTGTCCATTGCATCTGCTTCTGTGGATCTTGCAGAGGATACCGTGGGTGATCTGAAGAACAAGATGGTCCTTGTGATCGGCACAGGAGAGATGGGAACCCTTGTGACAAGAGCCCTGTCGCACAGGGACATCGAACTGATGTATATCGCCAACAGGACGTATGCGACTGCAAAGGAACTTGCCGATGAGATGGGAGGTCATGCGGTCCACTTCGACCAGATAAATGAGAACCTCAAAAAGGCGGATGTGATCATAAGTGCCACCGGAGCACCACACTTCGTCCTGAGGCACGAACAGGTACTTGAAGCGATGGATTCAAGGGAGAAAGAACTGCTTCTGATAGATATTGCAAACCCCAGGGATATCGACCCTTCGATTGCAGACATTCCCCATGTGACACTATATAATATAGACAATCTGCGTGTCATCAACGAGAAGAATCTTGAACACAGGCTCGATGAGGCTAAAAAGGCACAGGTTATCATCGATGAGGAGTATGATCTGCTTATAAAACAGTACAAACGCCAGAGAGCTGATCATCTGATCTCGGAAATGTATGCCCAGTTGTATCAGGTGCGGAGTCAGGAAAAAGAGCGTGCTCTGAACAAACTGAGTGCATATCATACAATAGGCAAGGTAGAGAACCGTATAATCGATGACCTGACGCACTCCATTGTCAACAAGATAATTGCAGAACCTACCAAGGTGATCAGAAATGCTGCGCAGGTTGGTGATGATGAGATGCTGGATATGGTTTCCCGTTTATTCGATATTCAAAAGAAGACAGAGAAGATCAAGATCAAAGGTGAGCCGATACCATGTTCCCGGAACTTAGAATGAGAAGGTTAAGAAGCGGAAAAATAAGAGATCTGGTAAGAGAGACTTCGCTCTCTGTGGATGACCTTATCTACCCGATGTTTGTAGATGAGAACATTGATGATGTACAGAACACAGCATCCATGCCAGGTGTTGAACGCCTTCCCTTGAGTAAGGTAGCCGATGATGCAAAGGAAGCTGCCGACCTGGGAATACCCGCACTCATCCTCTTTGGGATACCTTCAAAGAAGGACGATATGGGAAGTTCTGCCTGGGGAGATGAGGATATAGTCCAGAAAGCGGTCCGTGAGGTCAAGGATGAACTCGGTAAAGACATGCTGGTTATAACCGATGTCTGTCTCTGTGAATACACCGACCACGGACACTGCGGTATGATCGACCGGGAGAAGGGAGAGATCCTTAACGACCCGACACTGCCACTTCTGGGAAAGACTGCTGTAAGCCATGCAAAGGCAGGTGCGGACATGGTGGCACCATCAGGAATGATGGATGGTATGATAGGTGCGATAAGGTCGGCTCTCGATGAGAACAATTTCAAGGAAATCCCGATAATGTCCTATGCAGCGAAGTATTCGTCTGCATTCTACGGTCCCTTCAGGGATGTTGCGGATTCAGGATGCTGTTTCGGTGACAGGTCAACCTACCAGATGGACCCTGCCAACTCCGAGGAGGCTATCAGGGAAGTTGAACTGGATGTCCTGGAAGGTGCGGATATTGTTATGGTAAAACCTGCACTGCCCTACCTTGATATCATCTATCGCATCAAGAATGAATTCAAGATGCCAACAGCAGCTTATAATGTCAGCGGAGAATTCGCAATGCTAAAAGCAGCCGCACAGAATGGCTGGCTGGATGAGAAACAGGTGATGCATGAATCGCTGCTTTCCATCAAACGTGCAGGTGCGGATATGATACTTACCTATTTTGCCAGGGATATGGCAAAGATGTTAAAATGATTTTACGGTGATCGTATGTCCTTAGATAAGTCAAGAGAATTATATCAGAAAGCAAGAAACCTCCTTCCCGGAGGAGTCAGCAGTCCAGTAAGGGCTATCAAGCCCTATCCCTTCTATACCCGCTCGGCAAACGGATCAAAGATCACGGATATAGACGGAAATGAGTACATTGATTTTTGTCTTGCATATGGTCCCAATATCCTGGGTCATGCACATCCTCAGGTAAAAGAGGCCATAAATTCCCAGTTAGAAAAGGGATGGCTCTATGGTACTCCCACGGAAGCCGAGGTGGATCTGGCAGACAGGATAGCCGGTATGTATCCCAGCATTGATATGCTACGCTTTGTGTCAACAGGAACCGAAGCTACAATGAGTGCTCTCAGGGCTGCAAGGGGCTTTACCGGCAAGAACAAGTTCATTAAAATTGAAGGCGGATTCCATGGTGCACATGATGCTGTTCTCGTAAAAGCGGGGTCCGGTGCCACAACACTTGGAAAACCCGACTCTCTCGGAATACCCGAGGACTTTACCAAACACACACTTCAGGTTCCATTCAATGATATTGAAGCGCTGACAGACATGATAGAGAAGTACAGTGATGATCTGGCTGCCTTTATCCTGGAACCTGTGATGGGTAATATCGGACCGGTGCTTCCCGAGGAAGGATATCTCAAGGAAGTACGCAAGGTGACCGAAGAGAACGATGTCGTGCTCATATTCGATGAGGTTATCACAGGATTCAGGCTCGCCATGGGAGGTGCACAGGAATACTATGGTGTCACACCTGATATGACCACGCTAGGAAAGATCGTGGGTGGCGGAATGCCCATAGGAGTTTTCGGTGGTAAGAAGGAGATCATAGAGATGGTGGCACCTTCCGGAAGTGTGTACCAGGCAGGTACCTTCAGCGGAAGTCCGACATCAGTTGCAGCAGGTCTTGCGGTACTGGATGTACTTGAGAAAGAGAATGTACACAAAAAGCTGGATGAGACCGGAAACAAAGTCAGGTCTGCATTGACAGATATCGTGTCAGATCTCAATCTCGACTATACGGTATCAGGAATCTCTTCGATGTTCAAGATATTCTTCGGAGACAAACCTCTGGATTACCAGGATGTGCTCAAATGTGATAAGGAAGGATATGTGAAGTTCTTCTACAAGATGCTTGACAGCGGAATATTCATACCGCCCTCACAGTTCGAGACCAACTTCCTGTCCACCGCACATACGGAAGAAGATATAGAGAAGGTCCTGGAGGCCTACAGAACAAATCTCAGATAAGCGGAGCAAAACGCATGATCATAGGAACCCGCGGAAGTGACCTTGCTCTTGCACAGGCTACAAAGGTTGAGAGTATGCTTGCAGAGAAAGGGGTGAAAACTACCAGGAAGATTATCAAGACCACAGGTGATACTTTCACTGACCGTCCCCTGCATGAGGTGGAAGGGGTCGGTGCCTTCGTGCGGGAACTCGATGACCGGATGCTCGAAGGGGAAGTGGACATAGCGGTCCACTCCATGAAAGACCTCCCGACACTCAGGCCTGAAACAATGAGTACTTCGGCTGTCCTGGAAAGGGATTCGCCCTGTGATGTGCTCCTGACAACTGACGGCTCAACACTGGAAGAGCTGCCGGAACTGGCGGTTATTGGTACCACATCCATGCGCAGACGTGCACAGATCCTCCGGTATCGGCCTGATCTCGATGTGCAGGATCTGCGAGGTAATATCAATACCCGTATCAGGAAACTCAAGGATGGTCTATATGACGGCATATTGCTGGCAGAAGCGGGTCTGCAGCGTATGGGTTGGGAGATGGTTGTTCAAAGACTGAATACCGATGACTTCTGTCCGTCCGCAAACCAGGGAACAATAGCAGTTGTCACTCTTTCCGGTAGCGAGGCGGAAAAGGCTACTTCAATGCTTGATCATGAGAAGACACGTATCGAGACAGGTATTGAGCGCATCGTTGTAGCTGACATAGAGGGAGGGTGTACTGCACCTGTCGGCTCTTTCACTGAGTTCGTGAATGATGAGGAACTGCATGTACTTGCGGAAGTTCTCTCACTGGACGGTACCATGCAAGTGCGTATTGACGAGATCATCCCACTGGAAAACTACGAGGAACATGCCCGCAGGCTTGCCAGGGAAATGGTGGCTATGGGTGGAAAGGAACTTGTCCAGAGGGCGGTTTGCCAGCTTTCAAATAAAATGCTTTGATCAATTGTTATTATGATAGAGATTACAGGTCTTAAGCTCAGGAATCCCACGATACTGGCAGCAGGTATCATGGGAACCACGGCTGCATCCCTTGTACGTGTTGCTAAGGAGGGAGCCGGTGCTGTTGTTACAAAATCCATCGGTCCGCAGCCAAAGGAAGGACACAAGAATCCGAGCATGGTAAATCTTGGATATGGTTTCCTGAATGCCATGGGACTTCCAAATCCCTCTTATCCTGATTTTTCAGCAGAACTTGAAACGGCCGGAGCTAAAGCAGATGTTCCGGTAATTGCCAGTATATTCGGGGGGAATTCCGATGAGTTTGTACAGGTTGCCGAAGGGCTGGCAGATGCAGGGGCGGATGCCTTCGAGCTTAACGTAAGCTGTCCCCATGCACAGGGCTACGGTGCATCCATCGGATGTGATGCCTGTGCGGTAGAGGAAATAACCGCTTCTGTCAGTGACATGACCGACATTCCGGTATGGGTGAAACTGACTCCGAACGTAACTGACATAGTCAGTATAGGAGAAGCGGCCCAAAGAGGTGGTGCTGATGCAATCGTTGCCATCAACACCGTACGCGGCATGGCAATAGATATCCATAGCGGATATCCTCTACTTGGTAACAGGTTCGGAGGACTTTCCGGGAGTGCTGTTAAGCCGGTTGCTGTCAAATGCGTGTATGATCTCTATGAGGCCCTTGACATACCCGTGATCGGTGTGGGCGGAATCTCCTGCTGGGAGGATGCCGTGGAGATGATGATGGCAGGTGCATCTGCCGTGCAGATCGGTTCTGCTGTCTATGACGGGGTAGATGTTTTCAGAAGTATTGCAGACGGGATCGATAGTTTCCTTGCGGACAGGGACCTGAGCTTTGATGATATAATAGGGCTTGCCCACAGGAGGATCTGATGTATCCCGTTGATGTTACGATTACAGAAATAGTGCAGGAGTCACCTTCCACTAAGACCTTCTTTTTTGACAAGAGCTTTGAAGAAGCACTTCCTGGCCAGTTTGTCATGGTCTGGATAAGGGGTACGGATGAGATCCCGATGACCCTCTCCTACAGGAACGCCATAACTGTGCAGAAGGTGGGAGATGCCACTGAGAAGATGTTCGAACTTCAGGAAGGGGACCACCTGGGCATCCGCGGACCATTCGGTAAGGGATTCACTCTTCCCCAGGCTGATGAGAAAGTCCTCCTTGTAGCAGGAGGCGTGGGTGCTGCAGCAATCGCTTTGCTTGCCGAATATTCAATGTCGGTGGGCAGTTCTGTGACGACGATACTTGGTGCAAGGAATGCAGATGAAATGCTGTTCCTTGACAGGCTCACACCCTGCGGAGGACTTCACCTGACAACGGACGACGGTTCTGCTCACAGGTGTGGCTTCGTAACCGATGTCCTTGTGGAAACCGATACATTGGAGTTTGACAGGATATACACATGCGGCCCCGAGATGATGATGAAATGTGTCTTCGGAATCCTTGAGGAGCAGGGTTCCCTGGAAAAAGCCGAGTTCAGCCTTCACAGGTATTTCAAGTGTGGCATAGGAGTTTGTGGTGCATGCTGCATGGATGGGGATGGTCTCAGGGTCTGTAAGGACGGACCCGTGTTCAATGGATTACAACTTGTTGATTCCGAGTTCGGCAAATACATGAGGGGTCCGAGCGGGAATAAAAAGCAATTCTAGGTACCTTAATGTCCCGCTTTGCCCGTCCCATTGTTGTAGTCAGTAAATGTCTGGGCTTTGCTCCCTGCCGTTATGACGGGCAGATAATTTCCTGCGATTTCATTGATCGAATGAAGTCGTTTGTGGATTTTATTGATGTCTGTCCGGAATGTGAGGTCGGACTTGGTGTTCCAAGGGATCCGATCAGGATCGTTCTTGATGGGGGGAAAAAGCTTGTCCAGCCTGCTACAGGGCAGGATTTAACGCAGAAAATGGAGCGATTTGCCCGATCCTATCTTGAGAATCTTGATGATTTTGATGGTTTTGTACTCAAATCCAGATCTCCATCCTGTGGGATAGGAAGTACCAAAATATATCCGGATGCTGAAGGCACTGTGTGTCTGGATAAACGAGGGAACGGCTTTTTTGCAGATGCTATTACAGACAAATATTCTCATCTTCCGGTCATGGAGGATGAACAGCTTGATGATATTCTCCTGCGGGACCATTTTCTGACCACGATCTTTACGCTGGCTTCTTTCAGGAAGATGTCATTTTCGGTGAGTATGCGTTCACTGATAGAGTATCACACCTGCAACAAGCTTCTGTTCATGTCCTGTAACAAGAATATCCTGGCAAGGATGGGCAATGTCGTTGCAAACAGGGAAGGACTTCCTGCAGAGGAGGTTTTTGCACTTTATCTTGATCTGCTTACGGAATTGCTGTCAGAGCTCCATGAAACCGGTTCCACTATCAATGCTATGATGCATGCGTTCGGCTACCTTTCCAGATATCTGGGTGCTCAGGACAAGTTCATTTTCCTGCAGCAATTGCAACAATACCGTGAAGATGTTTCCGTTCTTTTCAGTCTGAAGGAAAAACTCATGTCATGGGCACTGCACTTTGATGTTGATTATATATCTAACCAGACATTTTTCAGGCCGTATCCTCAGGAACTTGTCTTGCGTTAACCAGAACAGGAACCTGAGATAGTTTGATATGCATGGCAGTGTCATATCCTTTTGTGACATTATACTGACTAATCTTATAATTCTCTGGAGAGGAACTAAAATGGAAGACCCTGATCAGGAAACCATGGACGAGATTGAAAAACTGATGGGTGAGGATGATAACGAAGCCGGCGAAACCATGCAGGTCTGCCCTGTCTGCGGAAGCACGGACCTCTATTATGAAGCAGGGGGAGTTGAAGGTCTGTATCACTGTAAATATTGCGGGTACATAGGTTCCTTTGTTGTGGATGCGAACGAAGAGATGGCAAAGCTCATCAGAAAGGAATATGACAGTGGTGCCACTGATATTCAAAGCTAGATGGTGCTATATCTGAAATATCATCCTTTAACTTAGAATGCAAAAAGAATCAGAAAAAAGATAGTTTCAGGCATCACAACCAAGTGATGCCTTTATACTGATGTTATTATTCAGCTTCTAACTTAAGCAGCTGAACCAAGAGGAAGAGCAAGTACTTCGGTCTTCCTGATCTCTACCCTTCTGAGCGGGTAGATGGTCTTTGCGTTCCTGTATATATTTGCGGAAAGCTTACCCATGATCGCTTCCTCGATGAACTGCTCGAAATTGAGTTCTGCAGCACGCTCGGTTACGATTTTGTCCATTACTTCCCTTATGCCCTTGATCTGGCTTGTTCTTGCCCTTTTAACAGTGAAGCAGATAGGCTTGACCCTGATGAGATAACCGTCCTTGGTCTTTACATCGAGGTTGTTGTCAATCCTTGAGGTCTGGCGCTTGACAATGGAACGCAGGTAGTCGGTTGTGATTTCGTGACCGATGAATCTGGTGTTGGCAACATCGCCGTTAACGTCGCTGATCTCGAGCTTGAGCTTTGTGTTGTGCTTTGTGAAATCGTTAGCTATCTCGCCAACTGTTGTCTCAACAACACGTCCGATAAGCTGCTCTGGATCCTCTGCAGGGCTTACTCCGATGTTTGTCCTGCTGATGAACTCGGGTGTTTCTACGTTATACCAGGTCTTTGTTTTCCATTTGTCTAACTTTCTCTGTACTTTCTTTGCCAAGAAATTCCTCCGAATGAATGTGATTCTGTGTGATATATTAAATTAAGTGATCAATTAAATGTTCAACGGGCTATCGCTATATGAATAATGATTATGTACACTAGATTGGCTCTCTATACAAGTCATGTCCATATATAAATAAATCGGTTAGCATCTTGATTAAGCCTCAGAACAGGTAAATATCAATAGATAAGTATTTTTCCTTTTATCTTTTCCGCTTATATCAGATTTAAAGTGACTCTTGATCTGCTTTATGTGCTAATATTCTTATTGTTTTCAATCCAGTTTTAGCAAAGTATTTATATTGCCTATCGGAATAAAGTTGCTTGTGTCCTAGTGCTGTTAAAGGCTAATAACTGAGTGTTGATCATTATGCATCCCAAGGAATATTTTGTCCCGAAACTGATAGAAGCAGTTCTGAAATATGATGAAAATAAAGTAGAAGAAATTGCTCTTGATGCACTTAGTGCGGGAACCGATCCTGTCATCCTGGTAGAAGAAGGACTCAGTGTTGCCATGGAACGGGTAGGAGAGATGTTCAGTGAAGGGAAGTTATACCTTCCGCATGTGATTGCGGCTTCAGAAGCAATGAATGCCGGGGTAAGGGCTCTTCTGCCAGCTCATGAAGAATATGTTCCAATGAGTGGATTCAAAGCTACTGTCATGATCGGGACCATTGAAGGGGATATTCATTCAATAGGAAAGGATATTGTTGCTGCCTCACTTCAGATCGCAGGCTACAGGGTAATTGATCTTGGGATCGACGTTCCTGTTGAAGAATTTACTGAAAAAGCGTTGGAACTGTCTCCGGATGTAGTTGCCACATCGGCTCTCATGAATATAACCATGGTAAATCAGCAGGTACTGGAAGAAAAGTTAAAGGATACCGGTATCCGGGACAGGTTGAAAACTGTCGTGGGCGGTTCTCCTGTAAGTGATGAATGGGCTCTTGAGATCGGAGCGGATATATATGGTGCTGATGCTGCCGATACTGTGGAAAAACTGAACGTTTTGTTTTGTTCTGCAAAAGAAAGTATACTCATTGAGGACAGAGAGAAATGTAGGGCAGTCCGAATCGGTGAATTTGCAAGCGGTTGAGCCTATAAAAAAGATATAAGGGCAGAATTACCATTCAACTGCGCCTTTAGTATGCTTCATTCGTGTTTTCAAGCTTTTTCTGCTCTGTGTCGAACATCGGTATCTCCATTTCCAGGTACCAATGCTGCATGAACGTGAGCATATGATATTTCAGGAAAACTTTTCCTGGCATCTCTACAATTGATATTATGAATATCAAAAACAAGAGTTCCAGGAACACAATTATGCCTGCCATACTCCATATAATAATACTAGGATCGGACAGTACCGGCTCGAATATGTAGTATAATGCCAGATCGACTATTCCCAAAACGACCAAAAGAATTACAGCAACTATTATTGCTACGATTCCTACTGCTATACCGACCGCTATTCGCAATACTGCTCTTCCTATCCAGTAGAGAACTATCTGTTTCCAATCATTCCTGAATGTTCGCAATACCCGGGAAAATGCTGCAGATATGCTTTTTGAACCGTACATTGACACGGGTATGGACAGGTTTATGAAAGAATTTAATGCACCGGATATAACTGCTGCCATTACTATGGCTACAATCAGTAGAAGTAAAGAAAACAAGAAACCAATCCAGGACTCGCTTTCGGCAGTTCCTATCATCAGCAGAAATACGGGAAGCACCATTATTATTGCTAAGACAATGACTGCAACTGCAACCAGAAGACGGAAAATGAAGAGCCAGAAGCCTTTTCCTAGATAGTTGCGAAAATATTCCCTGAGCTTGACTTCGTTGCTGACCAGGGAATCTACAAAAACGTATTCCATAACATTCCTGATGTATGCGAACAAAACAAGAACTACTAACAGAAGGATGATTGCTGTTACTATCAGACTGAAATATTGGTCTGATGTTACAAAATTAACAAAACTATCAAAGGCGGAAGAAAGCTCAGCATTCATTTCCGGATCGTCAAAAGATCCACCAGATCCCGTGCTGTTACTCAGGAACGGGCTCCCTGCTCCAAGGAATACTATTAATGCGAGTTTCATCCATTTCCAGAAATCAAATGGCTCAAGAAGGCTCTTTTTTGTTCTTTTAAAGGCACTATCTACTGCATCAACCACATACCAACTCGTATAAATAAATATACAATGTTTTCTATATGAATTTATTGTTTTTGTGTAATGGTTGGTTTACAGCGGATAGTTTCCGATTATAACAAAAACTTTTTTATCGATAAACTACATGTCAGCCACATTCACAATTGTGAATGATCAATAATGTAGAACTCTTTGGCTGAACTATCAATATGATAACCCGATTAGCAACTCATTGTTAATAGGTGAGTTATTTAGTAAAACAGCCATTTTATCTTAATTATTACAAACATCTGGAAGGACTAAAATGAAAAATTCATTAAAATCGATCAGGGAAACAAAACCACTGGTTCATCACATAACTAACTGGGTAACGATATACGATTGTGCTAACATGACAAGGGCATTCGGTGCGCTTCCGGTTATGGCTCATGCCCGGGAAGAGGCAGCGGATATGACTGGCATTGCATCTGCCCTTGTGCTGAATATCGGAACCCTTACTTCTGATCTGATAGATGCTATGATAATTTCCGCAAAGGCTGCGAACGAAAAGAACATACCTGTGGTACTTGATGCAGTGGGTGTAGGTGCCACCGGATTCCGTGATGACATGGCTGCAAAGATACTGGATTCAGTCCAGGTTGATATCATCAAGGGTAATTACTCCGAAGTTGCCAGACTTGCAGGTGAGGACGCCCGGACCAGAGGCGTCGAGGCGACATCCATTGATGCAGACCCGAAAAAAATCGCAAAGGAGTATGCGGACTTAAGATCATGCGTGGTAGTCATGACCGGGAAAGAGGATATCATCAGTGATGGGAAAAGAGTTTTTATGGTGAAGAACGGACATGAATCAATGGGCTCAATTGTTGGTACCGGCTGTATGGCAGCTTCTGTTATCGGAATTTTTGCTGCGGTCAATCCCGACTATTGTGATGCTGCAAAGGATGCACTGTGCTATTTCGGAATAGCCGGGGAACTGGCGGCAGGAAAATCCGGTGGTCCGGGTACCTTCAAAATGCATTTCTATGACGAAGTATCCCGTCTTTCGGATGAGGAAGTACAGGCAAAGCTGAATTTTAAGGAATACTGACCCAACTACGATGCCAGCCGGTCAGTATCTTTTACAAAATGGGAAGTTGAAAATGAACACTAAAAGATCTCTACTCGAGATGATCGACTTTTATCTTGTCACCGATTCCGGCCTCTCTAAAAAAGGAACCGTTTCGGATGTAAAATGTGCTGTTGCAGCAGGATGCCGGATAGTGCAGTACAGGGAAAAGTCAGGAAGTACGAAGGATATGATACTTGAAGCGTCACAGATCAAAAAACTCTGTGGTAATGAAGCGATCTTTCTGGTGAACGACCGGATCGATGTTGCACTGGCGGTGGAGGCTGATGGTGTTCATATAGGGCAGGATGATATGCCCATAGATATTGCAAGGCAGCTTCTGGGTCCTGATAAGATCATCGGCCTCACCGTCCATAATATTGAAGAGGCTATTGAAGCTGAAAGAGAGGGTGCCGATTATGTTGGTCTGAGCCCCATATTTGATACTTCCACCAAAAAGGATGCCGGAAATGGCATTGGTCCTGAAAGCATCAGGGCTGTAAAGGATGCTATAAGTATCCCTGTTATTGCAATTGGCGGAATCAATAAAGAGAACTGCGTGAGTGTTGTTCGGGGAGGCGCTGACAGCCTTGTAGCTATCTCTGCAGTCGTGTGCAGTGAGGATGTGGAAAGGGAAACAAGGAGTTTTATTGATACTATCCGGAAAACAAAACTGGATATGTAAGAATCTCGAACACCGACTGTTGAAAGTGGTTAAAAAATGGAAAAAAGGAAAAATAGAATTTATTCATATCGGGTAAAAGCGAACCTGAACCAGCTTGCTTCCGTGGTTGTCATACTGCCAGAAGTGATCTGTTCCATCGGAAGGGTATAGAAGTGAATCATAGTTTGTCAGGCCTGTCAGATAATCGAATACCCACATCTCTTCATTCTCTTCAAACAATCCCTGTTCTGTAAGGTTATCCAGGTAACCGACGGTATCAGGTTCTTCTGTAGCATCTACATAGAAAAGGTCTGTAGCATCCGTCCATCCTGCTTTTTTGCTTTTGGAAACTCTCAAATCACCAATGTCAAAATAATATGTGTCGTTGCACTTTACCCATCCGTTGATGTCTGTGTATCCTCCAGGTTTGCCTTTTGCAGCAATATAGACATTATACTTGCCCGGAGCAAGCTGGAATGCTGCTTTACCGTCATCAAATGCATTTCCGTCAAGGACAGCAAATTCATCTCCCTGTGTCATCTCTATTGTTATACCGGAAAGTACGGTCTCATTTCCTTCATCATATACGGTGAAATTAAAGGAACTTGTGTCCTCGGGAACAAACATTGTATGCCTGTCTCCGTTGTCATAACTGCCGCCGCCGTTCCAGTCTGTTTTTTTGCCGATGATGTTCAGGTTGTAGTGCTCTCCGTTAAAATCCACTCCCGGTTTTGCCGCCGCACCCACTGAAACCATCAGTCCGGCACATATAATTACCACTGCAATGCCCAATACAAATATTTTTGTTTTCATCTGATCTCCGCCTGTATATTTATTTTTTAGACTTTGCTGAATCTCTCATCGTACTTTTACTGGTAATCTGACACATTATCAAGTATGTAGCTTGATCTTCCCCTCACTTTCTGCTTTCGACTGTCAGATTTGAGATTTTTTTCAGAGCCTTAATCAACGGATTGATGAACACTTACATGTGTATAGTGTGCACATATGTTCCAAAAATTCGCTTGATCGAGTGTTAATGGGAAATTTTATGTCCACTCTTATTTAAAATTGTGTAGTAGTATGTTCATTTTGCTTCACAGAGTATGATAAAATTATTAAACTAGTTTGTGCTGGCTATTTTTATTCATTATTGAGTTTCATTATAAATATTTATATAAAATGTGGTCATAAACTTCGCCAAAATCATTCATGGAAAGCTTGATTTTTCGTGAAGACTGCAACGAAAGATGAGTATTACGGTGGACCAGGAATCTATGAGCCAGAATCAGAACCCAGAGCAAAAAGCCAGGGATATCATTGATGAAAAGCTAGATGATACTGGCTGGAAAGTGCAGGATCGAAACAAGATCGACTGGAACGTCTCATCCGGAATTGCAGTAAGAGAATACTGGACTGATGTTGGGCCTGCGGATTACGTTCTTTTTGTTGATAAAGTGCCTGTAGGGATTATTGAGGCAAAAAAGGAAGAAGAAGGGTGCAAATTAACAGTTGTGGAAGAGCAGTCAGCTGAATATGCTTCCAGCAAATTGAAGTATCTGGACAATGACCCGCTTCCCTTTGTTTATGAAAGTAATGGGGAGCTTACAAGGTTTACAGATTATCGCGACCCAAAACCACGGTCCAGACCAGTTTTTTCTTTCCACAGGCCCGATACTTTCATAGCATGGCTCAAAAACGATAAGTCACTCCGATCCCGGTTGATGAATATTCCGGAGCTTGGAATACAGGGGCTGCGTGATTGTCAGGTCAAGGCGATCATGAATCTTGAGGAATCATTTAAGGATAATCGTCCAAAGGCACTGGTCCAGATGGCAACAGGGTCGGGTAAGACATATACTGCTATTACATCTATCTACAGATTGCTTAAGTTTGCAGATGCTAAGAGAGTGCTTTTCCTTGTGGATACAAAGAATCTCGGAGAACAGGCAGAGCAGGAGTTTATGGCCTATGTTCCGAATGACGATAACCGTAAGTTCACGGAATTATATAATGTGCAGCGTCTGCGTTCCAATTTTATTGCTTCTGACAGTCAAGTTTGTATCTCCACTATCCAGCGTCTTTATTCGATACTGAAAGGGGAAGAGCTGGATGAGGAAATGGAAGAGGAGAATCCGGCTGAAAGGAAAGAATGGCAAAAGAAACCTGTGCCTGTAGCTTATAATAAAGATATACCAATTGAAACGTTTGATTTTGTTGTTATAGACGAATGCCACCGTTCCATATACAATCTCTGGAAACAGGTGCTTGATTATTTCGATGCTTTTCTGATAGGACTGACTGCCACACCTGATAAACGTACATTCGGCTTTTTCAATGAGAATGTGGTTAGTGAATACAGTCATGAGGATGCGGTTGCCGATGGGGTGAATGTAGGGTATGATGTATACACTATCGAGACCGAGATCACCAAAAACGGTGCTCAGATACAGGCCGGCCAGTATGTGGACCGCAGGGAGAAACTCAGTCGTAAAAAACGCTGGGAACAACTGGATGAGGACTACACTTACACAGGGAAGAAACTGGATAAAGATGTTGTCAACCCCAGCCAGATACGCAATGTAATAAAGGCATTCAGGGATAAGCTGCCGGAGATATTTCCCGGAAGGAATGAGGTTCCAAAGACGCTGATATTTGCCAAGACCGACAGTCATGCCGATGATATTATCCAGATAGTCAGAGAAGAGTTCAATGAAGGGAATGCTTTCTGCAAGAAGGTTACATATAAGGCAGAGGATGACCCGAAATCAGTACTTGCAGCTTTCCGTAATGACTATAATCCGAGAATTGCCGTGACGGTGGATATGATTGCCACCGGTACGGATGTTAAGCCACTGGAATGCCTGCTTTTCATGAGGGATGTGAAGAGCCGCAATTATTTCGAGCAGATGAAGGGACGCGGTACAAGGACCATTGAACTGGATGACCTGAAAAAAGTGACACCTTCGGTTGTTTCTGCCAAGACCCATTTTGTTGTTGTGGATGCCTCCGGTGTGACTAAATCGGTTAAAACCGAAAGCAGGGCTATGGAACGTAAGAAAGGTGTTCCCATGAAAGAACTGCTGGAGGCTGTGACCTTCGGAGCGGAGAGTGAAGACCTCTATGTTTCCCTTGCCAGCCGTCTTTCAAGGCTGAACAAGCAGCTTACTGATGATGAAAGGGAGACCTTTGCTGAGAAGGCAGATGGAAAGAACATAAACCAGGCTGTCAGGGACCTGCTCAATGCCTATAATCCGGATATAATTGAGGCAAAAGCCTTTGAGATCAAACAACGTGATCCGGAGATTCCCGAATCGGAACTGAAGACACAGGCCCAAAAGGAACTCATAGATACTGCAAGATCAACCTTTACCAGGGAGTTGAACGAGTATATCGAAAATGTCCGCAGGGTGCATGAGCAGATCATTGATTCGGTGAACATTGACAGGGTCACCCGGGCTGAATGGGATAAGGATGCTGTGGCAAAGGCGGACGATCTTGTAGATGATTTCAAGGCATACATGGAAGCCAATAAGGATGAGATCACGGCACTAAGTATCTTCTATGACCAACCTTACCGGCGCAGGGACGTGACCTTCAGGATGATAAAAGAGGTGATGGATAAACTGAAAGCTGAAAAGCCGCAGTTTGCCCCACACCGTATATGGCAGGCATACGAGCAACTGGAAGATGTCAAAGGTAATTCACCAAAGAACGAGCTTACAGCCCTGATCGCGCTTATCCGAAGGATCACTGGTATAGATCCGGTTCTTACAGCATACGACCAGACCGTGAACAGGAATTTCCAGGACTGGGTTTTTGGAAAACAGGCTGGAACCCTGAAGTTCACCGAGGAACAGATGGACTGGCTGCGCACAATTAAAAACTATGTGACCAATAGCTTCCATCTGGAAATGGATGACCTTGACTATGCACCTTTTGACCGCCTTGGCGGTCGTGGCAGGATGTACCAGTTATTTGGTGATGAGATGGCCGGGATTATTAATGAGATGAATGAGGCGCTGGCGGCTTGAATATGGATGAATGGATAGAGAGTATTCTTGCAGCCGGCGAAGGATACCATATTGAGTTCAAGGAGAGTCTTGATAAGTCGTTTGTGGAAGAGGTTTGCGCTTTTGCTAATTCCAATGGCGGTAAGGTTTTTCTTGGAGTTAGCGATAAGGGAATTATCAAGGGAGTTCAGACCGATAACAGTTTCAGATCAAGAGTGCAGGATTCCCTGAGACAGCTGCAGCCACAGTTAGATGTTAAAATCGAAGTATATGACAATTTCATTGTTGCCGATGTGCCGGAGGGAAGCGAAAAACCTTATGCCTGCTCCAGAGGCTTCTTTCTCCGGAACGGGGCAAATTCCCAGAAGCTTAACCGTAATGAGATAATAGCTTTTTTCCAGAAGGAAGGTCGTATTCGTTTTGAGGAACTGAGAAATGACAAGGCTGATTTTGAGACGGATTTTGATGAAAGGGCGTTTCGTAATTTCCTGAAGCTCGCGGGCATTACCAGTTCCATCGACCGGATGGATCTGCTCAGGAATCTGGATTGCATTACCGATGACGGAAAACTGAACAATGCCGGTGTGCTGTTCTTTGCAAAGGATATCGATTTCCTGCTGAATCATGCGATAGTGGTCTGTGTTCTGTATAAGGGAATCGAAAAAGTGAATATTCTTGACAAGAAAGATTTCAAGGAGAATATTGTTGAGAACATCGATAATGCTATCCTTTTTGTCAAAAGGCATACCAATGTGGAGTACAGGATTGAAAAGATCCGCCGTGAGGAAATTCCCGATATACCCGATATAGCCCTCAGGGAAGCTATTATCAATGCAGTATGCCACCGTGATTATTTTGACCGGGGTTCCAATGTGCTTGTTGAGGTCTTTGACGACAGGGTTGAAATATCAAATCCCGGCGGCCTGCCAAGTGGCCTGAAACCCTCTGAGTTCGGTACCCGGAGTGTTGCCCGCAATCCCCTTATTGCCTCCCTGCTGCATCGGATCGATTATATCGAGAAGGTCGGCACCGGGATAAACCGTATCAAGCAGGCTGTGGAAGAAAGTGATAAAGCATCGGTGGAGTTCTCCTACGATGGCAGTTTTTCTGTGGTTTTCCGAAAACGCGATGCAAGTTCGGAGAAGACTGTGGAGAAAACTGTGGAGAAAACTGTGGAGAAAACTGTGGAGAATTCCGCAGAAAAGATCATCGAAGCAATTAAAGAGAAACCTTCCATCACCACAAAAGAACTGACCAGGATAACAGGCCTATCCCGACGCGGAGTGGAGTGGAATATTGCTAAATTGAAAGAAGAAGGGCGTTTGAAGCGCATAGGACCTGACAGAGGCGGACACTGGGAAGTGACGGACCAATCTGAAAGCTGAAACACTGAGTTTTAATCTTTTGTTTTCTGTGGTATAAACTGTGGTATAAACTGTGGTATAAACTGTGGTTTAATTTGTGGGATAAATCGTACTTTGCACTTATTCAATATAATAATGAAATATATTTATATCACATGCACATTTTAAATTTATATTGTTTATGGAAGTAGAGTTGGCGGACTAATATGAAAATCCTGTATGATACTAACATTCTGATTCATATTCTTGATCCAAAAGAACTTGCTCCTGATCTCCAAAATCTGTTGAGACTGATAAGAGAGCATGGACATCAAGAGTATATTCATCCTGCCTCTCTTAAAGACCTCGGAAATGATACTGATATCGAGAGAAGGAAAATTACTTCATCAAAAGTTCATGGCTATCCCATAATTCCTTCTCCACCGATACCTAATGATGAGTTTATATCTCTGGTTGGTGCTCCAAAGAATTCACATGATGAAAACGATAATGAAATTCTTTTTTCGCTACAAAAGAACCTTGTTGATTTTCTGATCACAGAGGATAGAGGAATCAGGAAAAAGGCGTTTCTCTTAAACCTCGATGACAGGGTTTTTTCTATAAGTTCTGCTCTTGCTTATTTTTCTTCACTTCACAAACGTTATTTTCCAAGCCATACTCTGTTGAAAAAATGCTATGCTCATGAAGTTGATATCGAACAACCGTTTTTTGACTCCCTGAAAGCAGATTATGGAGAAGAAGATTTCAAATTATGGTATGATAAGTGCATAAATGAAGGTCGTGAGTGCTATGTGTATCAAATCGGTGATGAAGTAAAAGCATTTCTCATGTTAAAAGAAGAAAACGAGCCAATAGAAACACATATTCCTATTCCTGCTGTGAACAGAGTTAAAATTGCGACTTTGAAAGTAGACCTGACAGGTTCCAAAATCGGTGAACTTTTCCTTAAAATTGCTTTTGAATACTGCGTTAAGAATGAAATCTTTGAAATTTACCTGACTCACTTTGAGATCGAAGATGATACTCTGATTCATGTGATTCGAAATTTTGGTTTTGAGAGAGTGGGAGAACTAAGCCACAATAACGAACCGGTATATCTTAAAAAACTCTTGCCTGAAAATAAAGACCTAGGTGCTTTGGAGATCGCCAGAAAATATTATCCTTGTTTTAAAGATGGTGAAAACATCAGAAAATTCATAATCCCCATTCGTCCAGAGTATCACGACACCTTATTCCCGGAATATGTGAAAAGACAAATGAAAATCACTGACTATTGTGAGATCAATATTCCGGGCAATACGATTAAGAAAGCCTATCTTTCTGATAGATATTCTTCAAGATTGAGGACCGGAGATATTGTTCTGTTCTATCGGTCGCATGATCAAAAAGCAATAACTTCCCTGGGAGTAGTTGATCAGGAACCGATTAGAACTAACGACCAAAATGAATTCAAAAGGATTGTAGGTAAAAGAAGCGTGTATTCTGAAGAACAACTCACAGAGAAAGCAGATAAAAATGCATTTATAATCCGTTTTAAGCACCACTTTTTCTTACCAGATCCAATGGATCTGAATGAACTTATCCATGAAAATATTTTAAAAGGACCACCACAATCAATAACAGAAATAAACCATGAGAAATATCTAGCCCTAAAAACTGGTGGCAAACTCGATGAACGTTTTACTATCAATTAAACCAAAGTATGTTGATGAGATAATAGCTGGTAAAAAGAAATTCGAGTTTAGAAAAGCTATTTTTAAAAAAAGAGATATCAGTAAAGTTTTCATTTATGCAAGCTCTCCTGTTAAAAAAATAGTTGCATCATTTGAGATTGTAAGAATAATTGAAGATTCACCTCAAAATCTCTGGAAACAATGTAGTGAATATGCCGGCATCCCGGAAAAGGACTTTTTTGACTACTATAAAACATCGGATATCGGCTATGCAATTGAAATCACTAATTTTGAAAAATTTTCTGAACCAATCGATCCCTATATCTTGAAAAAAGACTTCAGACCACCCCAATCTTACTGCTATTTACCTCTGGATTATTTTGAAACAAAATCATATCAAAGCTCTTTAAACAAAGACTATACAATGTCTTCAGCAGAGGAAAAGGAAGAGTACAATTCTGAATATCGTTCCATTCCACAAGAGACTTCACAAAACATCCAAAGTTCAGGATTTGCACAAGAAAAGGTTGGATGGGAAGAGTCTGAGGTTGGTTCTATCTTTGAAACTGTTACTGGAAATACACCTTCAAAGAAAAAATCTGAATACTATGGTTCTGAAATTCCATTAATAAAGCCACCTGAATTGTTCAATTCAATTATCGGAGAGCCCTCTGAATATTTATCTAATAAAGGAGCAGAGAAAGCAAGAGTTGTTCCAGAAGGAACTGTTTTGATAACATGCATTGGAAATTTAGGCAGGGTTGGTTTAGCAAATAAAAAAATTGCTTTCAATCAGCAAATCAATGCCATAGAACCAACACAATTTATTGAACCTAAATTTACATATTATCAAGTACAATCACTTTTTTTTAAAAATCAGCTCAATAATTTAGCTTCTGCTACAACTGTTACCATTGTAAATAAAAGTAAATTTGATTCGATACGATTTATTGTTGCTCCACTCCCCGAACAACGCGCCATAGTCTCCAAGATCGAGCAGCTCTTCAGCGAACTCGACAACGGCATCACCAATCTCAAACTGGTACAGGAGCAGCTCAAAGTTTACAGGCAGGCGGTGCTAGATGAAACATCAAAAATTGAAACTTTTGTGCCTATCACTGAGGTAATTGAAGAACTCGGACAAGGTTGGAGCCCAAAATGTAACAAAGAACCATCCACAAATGATGATGAGTGGGGGGTGATAAAAACAACTGCAATCCAAGCTGGCCACTTCAATGAAAGAGAGAACAAGAAATTACCTAAAAACCTTGAACCAAAGTCACAACATGAATTGAATGCAGGCGACATCTTAATTACACGTGCTGGTCCGAGAGTCAGAGTTGGGGTATGTTGTTTAGTTAAAAAAGTCAGACCTAGATTGATTAATTGCGATAAAGCATACAGAATTAAACTCAAAAAAGACCTTATTGTGCCTGAATTTTTTGAATACACAATGAATTCTGCAAAGTATACACTTATTATAGAGGGTTTGAAAACTGGAATTAGTGATAGTGGTGTGAATCTCACGCAAAAAAGATTTTTGAATATGAAAATCCCGTTGCCTACAATGCCAGAACAACAAGCCATCGTCCAGGAAATAGAAACACGCCTTTCAGTCTGTGACAAAATGGAGCAGGACATCGCGGAGAATCTGGAGAAGGCCGAGGTGCTGCGGCAGAGTATTTTGAAAAAGGCGTTTGAGGGGAAGTTGCTTGATGAGCGGGAGCTGGAGGAAGTGAGGAACGCGCCGGACTGGGAGCCGGCTGATGTTTTGCTGGAGAGGGTGAAGGCGGAGAAGAAGGGGAAGAAGTGAGAACAAATGGGACTGGAAAGATTGAAAAGATTGCTTGAAGAGCAGGAAGGAATCCATCTGGAATTCAAGGAAGCACGTACCTCCTTGCCTGTAAATGTATTCGAGACAATTTGTGCCATGCTCAATCGGGATGGAGGAGACATAATTCTTGGAGCGGATGACAATGGTAAGATTATCGGTGTTGAGCATAACAAAATCGAGTCCATCGTCACTAATTTGGTCAATCTGTCAAACAATCCTCAAAAACTCGAACCACCGTTCATACTATTTCCGCAAATCTATGAAATAGAGGGGAAATGGCTGATACATATTCAGGTTCCTGCCAGTTCACAGGTGCATAAAACTGCCAACAAAGTATTCAATCGCAGCAATGACGGCGATTTTAAAGTCACACAGCCACAGCAGATCGCAGAGATATACAACTACAAAACATCCCATTACACCGAAGGAATAATTTATCCTGCACTGCGTTTTGAAGATTTCAAAGCCGACCTGTTTCCCAAAATAAAGAACCTTATCAGAAGCCACAACGACAATCATCCGTGGCTGGCGCTGACAGATCAGCAGATGCTTGAAAAAGCAGGTCTATGGAAAAGAGATCTCAAAACATCGCAGGAAGGTTACACCCTTGCAGCAGCCTTGCTACTGGGAAAAGATGAAACTATCCAGCAGATAATTCCATACTTTAAGATCGATGCACTGGTTCGCAGAGAAGACATTTATCGTTACGATGACCGTGAATACATTCAGACAAATCTTATAGAAGCCTACGAGCAGCTAATGACGTTCATCAGCAAACATTTACCCGATAAATTTTACATGCAAGGTGACCAGCGAGTAAGTCTTAGAAATAAAATATTCAGGGAAATAGTTGCAAACTTGATAGTCCACAGGGAATATATGAATGCATACCCCTGCACATTCATAATCTACGAAGACCGGGTGGAAGTTGAGAATGCCAATAACCCACACGGTGAAGGGCCAATTGATCCTGAAAGATTTGCTCCGTTCCCCAAAAACCCTGCAATCGTAAAATTCTTCATGCAGCTTGGAAGGGTGGATGAATTAGGTTCCGGTGTTTTAAACGTAAATCGTTTGATAAAAGAATATACTGATGATGGAACTCCTCAGTTTATAGAAGGAAACGTGTTCAAAACCGTCATTCCGATTGCTCATGAGTCAATTGAGGGAGCAATTGAGGGAGCAATTGAGGGAGCAATTGAGGGAGCAATTGAGGGAGCAGTTGAGGGAGTAACCCAACAGGTGAAAGAAAAACTGACTTTACTTTTGCAAATGATTGCAGAAAACGAAGGTCAAAAAGTTCCTTACTATGCAGCCATAACCAAAATGTCGGTTAGCAGTGTTGAAAGATACATTAAGAAATTAAAGACTGCTGATCTGATAGATTTCAGAGGCAAATCAACATTGACCGGGGGTTATTACCTAACAGATAAAATGAAGAAAAAGCTAAAAGGAAAAATTCATGGGAAAAACAATGACTGAGAACACATCATCCATCGTATCCAAAGTTTGGAGCTTCTGTAATGTACTGCGTGACGGAGGGGTGAGCTACGGGGATTACCTTGAGCAGCTCACCTACCTGATATTCCTGAAGATGGCCGAGGAGTACAGAAATCCTCCGTATAGCAGGGATATCGGTATCCCGGGAGAATATAGCTGGGATACTCTGAAACAGAAGCGTGGTGCTGAACTTGACACGCATTACAGGAAACTGCTTGAGGAACTTGGCAAAAAGTCGGGGATGCTCGGGCAGATATTCCTCAAGGCTCAGAACAAAATAAGCGATCCTGCAATGCTCTACAAGGTCATTGACATGATCGATAAGGAAAGCTGGGTCATGATGGGTGTTGATACCAAGGGCGAGATATACGAAGGACTCCTGCAGAAGAACGCCGAGGACACAAAAAGCGGAGCAGGGCAGTATTTCACACCCCGACCGCTCATCAAGGTCATGGTCGAATGTGTGCGTCCCGAACCCATGAAGACCATAGGCGACCCCTGTTGTGGTACAGGCGGTTTCTTCCTTGCAGCCTATGATTTCCTGACATCCCCGGAATCAGGTTACCAGCTTGACAAAGAGCAGAATCGTTTCCTGAAAGACAAGACATTCGGAGGTAACGAGATAGTTCCGGGAACCCGCAGGCTGGCTCTTATGAACCTCTTTTTGCATAACATCGGAGAGATCGATGGCGAACCGCTCATATCCATTTCGGATGCCCTCATAGCCGACCCCGGAGACCGATATGACTACGTGCTCACCAACCCGCCTTTCGGTAAAAAGAGCAGCATGACCTTCACCAACGAGAAAGGTGAGATCGAAAAAGAGGACCTGACATACAACCGTCAGGACTTCTGGGTAACTACCAGCAACAAACAGCTCAACTTCGTTCAGCACATCCATACCATTCTCAGAACAGGTGGTCAGGCTGCTGTGGTGCTGCCTGATAATGTCCTCTTTGAAGGTGGAGCCGGGGAGACCGTGCGTAAAAAGCTCCTTGAGACCACCGATCTGCACACCATACTTAGGCTTCCAACAGGCATATTCTATGCTCATGGTGTAAAGGCTAACGTGCTGTTCTTCGAGGCAAAAGAAGCATCAAAAGATCCCTGGACAAAAGAAGTCTGGATATATGATTATCGTACCAACGTTCACCATACCCTCAAGAAAAATCCCCTGAAATATGCCGATCTTGAGGATTTCATAAAATGCTACAATCCTGAAGATCGGCACAACCGTAAAGAAACCTGGAGCGAAGATAATCCTGACGGAAGGTTCCGCAAATTCAGCTATGAGGAAATTGTGGCACGGGACAAGACCAACCTTGATATTTTCTGGCTCAAAGATGCAAGTCTTGCTGATCTCGATAACTTGCCTGATCCTGATGTTTTAGCAAATGAGATCGTGGAAAATATCGAAGCTTCACTGGAGAGTTTCAGGGAAGTTTTGGGAATTATCAACGGAAATGGTGAATAGGATGCCCATAAGCAATAATATTGAAAAAAACCCTCGGCTATCATTTCCAGAACAAAGATCTACTGGAACAGGCACTTAAATACAAAGGCTATTCCAATGAGCATCATTGCAAGGGACAGAATGAGTTTCACACTCTTGTGACGCTGTTCTAAATTTTTTTAACAAAATTGCTGATTGGAGATTACCACAAAACGGGAGCTGAAACCACCCCTGAAAGGGTTGAAATAGAAAAAAGGGCTTGCCAACACTGCCAGATAAATTGGATTGAATCTTTCATAAAGCCTGGAAACGGGCAAATAATACAAAATCACTGAATAGTGACCATGTGCTTGCTGAAACGCTGTAAGCGATTGCCGGTATTATGTAACATGAAAGAGGATTTGATGATACTAAGAACGTGCTGAAAAAGTGATTTGAAGATTATACAAGTCTTCTTAACCAGATACTTCTAAGATATCTCTATCTATTTGGGTAATTTTAGCCTTCAGCTTATTTTAGTCACCTTATAGAAGCCGTCCTTTATAGTTTGTCCACAAAAAAACATATAAGCTCCGATAACTTAGTTTTCTAAGTTGATATATACTGAAATGTCAATATGAAAAATAATCATTGTTCATGAGTGGAGGGAATAATCATGAAAGCTGTCAGGCTTAAAGAATATGGTGACGACATTAATAAAGTAGTAGGGATAGACCAGGATGTTGAGGTACCTGAACTTTCTCCGGGCAAGGTTCTGGTAAAGGTGCATGCTGCAGCCGTAAATCCTATAGACTGGAAGATCACGCAAGGTTACACCAGTCAGGGAAAAGACCTTGAATCTCCTGTGACACTGGGTGGTGATTTCACAGGTACGGTCGCAGATATTGGTGAATGTGTAACAGAATATGGAAAAGGTGATGATGTCTATGGCACTGCCATTTTCCTGGCCGGAGGATCCGGGGCCTATGCACAATATCTGTCCACCGATACTAAGATGATAGCAAAGAAACCTGAAAATGCAAACAATCTTGAAGCTGCCGCTCTGCCTCTTGTGGGTGTGAGTGCACTGGATGTGATCACCAAAAAGATAAAGCTTCAGGAGGGTCAGAAGATTCTCATACACGGTGGTTCGGGTGGTATCGGTTCCATGGCAATCCAGATCGCAAAACATCTAGGTGCATATGTTGCGACCACTGCCAGAGCTGACAAGACCGACTACCTCAGGGAGCTCGGGGCAGACAAGATAATAGACTACAAAAATGAGAAATTTGAGGATAAACTGAGCGATTATGATGCAGTTTTTGATACGGTAGGCGGAGATACCTACAAAAGATCCTACCAGGTGCTTAAAAAAGGAGGTATCATCGTATCAATGCTCGAGAGTCCTGATGAGGAACTTATGAACAAATATCAGGTAAATGCCGAGGGTCAGTTCACACAGATCAGTACCGATAGCCTGCAGAAGCTTGCAGAACTTTATGATAGAGGTGTTGTTACAGTAAATGTTGACAGGGCCTTTCCCATGGATAAGGCAGTGGATGCCATGGCCTATCAGCGTGATAGCAGTGTGAAGGGCAAAGTTGTGATAGAAATAGATTAAGGAAACCCCTTTTCTGAATTTCAGGTTTCCTTGGAAAAAATAATATTGCAGGGCAGCTTCAGAGGAAGCTGATTCCCTGTGGTATTTCCCCTGCTCTTTTTCTGAATTCCTCAGGCCAGTTTTCAGGGTCCAGTCCCTTCTGTGCAAAGAAAGCTGATGCCCATCTCTCAAGTCCCACGCCTGAACATCCGGACCAGAGTTCCTCACCGGACTGGCATTTGACGTTGAAGCCGGATGGATACTTGTTTCCGTTTACACTGACATTCTGGAATTCCAGCCATTCGCCGTCCTCTCCGCGGTATGGCAGAACTGCTTCATAGTCGGTGGTCCCGGCCTCGGTCTGTTCGGAAACACCGGTAAGTCCTTCCTGTGCCATGAACCATGGTGTGACCCATGCCTTTCTCCATTCAAGGTCGAGTATCTCGTTGAAAATGTGCATGTATCTGTCATGCAGCCTTGAAGCAGCATCAAGTACCTGTTGCTTGGTTCCAACCCAGAGAATCTCTATCCTGTGGAACTCGTCCACACGTTCCATACCATGGATTCCTCCACTCTCATACCTGTGTGAGGTTCCCGACCTGTCGAATACCTTGAGGGGGAATTCATCTGTGGGTATGGTTTCACCCTGAAGATAGGTCCAGAAAGGAGGACACTGTGCATAGCACATTCCGCCTATGGGATCACCGATCTTCTCCTTGATCAGTGATGTCGGGACCTCATGTGTGACCTTGTAATGGTCGATGACCTCTTCCCAGAATTCGGGATCACGGGTCTTTGGAGGACACACATAGTAGATCTCAGGATAAACACCCTTTGCATGTCCGGATTTCTGCCATACTTCCCATGGGACAAGTTTCGGGAATATCATTTCCCTGTATCCAAGAGGCTCAAGCAGTTCTTCAAGCACAATTTTCTCAAAGGTCCTGAACATCCTGGTAGACTGCGGACCATGTATCCACTGACCCCTGCTGGCACCTCTTTTCAGCCAGCCTGCTTCCATCATAGCCTTGGTGGGATCTTCGGTGAACTTGTGCTCCTTTGGTTCGCTCTGCCAGAGAATATGCCAGTGCTCGGTCTTTCCGCCATAAGACTGCTGCTCTATCTTGTCCTCCATCAGGGAAAGTATCCTGTCAGGCACACGGTTTGACATGGCCGCTTCATCCACATCCAGCTCAAGTCTGATGGTACAGTCCTCATATTTCATTTCACTGACATAGGGAATCTTCATCTGTGGAAGTTCCTTCTCGGATGGTACTTCAATCGTATATGAATCGACTTCTATTCCGCGAATTCCGATCTTGAACCCTTTACCGAGCTTCCCTGCAAGAGGTTTTCTCATACGGAGCAGAGCATCATGTACACGAACGTGCCTTCCTGATTCAATGGTGAGCTTTATCCTGTCTCCCTCGACATTCCATGCAGTGACCTTTGCTCCCTGTCCCTCAGGTGCGCCCTTTGTGAGTATGGTATTGTTTGCCTCATCGATATATTCGCCAATGACATCTTCCGCTTTTGTGGCATCGGCACTGGTCTTTAGTGAACATTCCAGTTTGAACTTGAAAT
This sequence comes from Methanolobus zinderi, assembly GCF_013388255.1. Lineage (NCBI taxonomy): Archaea > Methanobacteriati > Methanobacteriota > Methanomicrobia > Methanosarcinales > Methanosarcinaceae > Methanolobus > Methanolobus zinderi. The sequence goes on along the minus strand of NZ_CP058215.1, from coordinate 1,898,401 downwards.
CTATCAATTCTCCGTTTCCTGGCTTATCGTCTGAAGGGCAACATCCGGCACTTTTCTTCGAATTCATTGTAACTTCATTCCTGTTATTATGATATGGGTATGTAAGTAGCGATAGATTGTTTCACAAATACTTTTCTTTGTCAGGTTACTTTATGCTTGATGTACTTTTTGCTAATTAAGGCCTTCTCTTTTCACAATGGCCTTGAGGCTCTGTTCCTGTAGTTAGCCTTTTATCGGGAAAACCAGTATTATTCCACAGATTCAGGAAAGAAGTTAAGAAAAGATGGTGAATGATCTTGGCAAAGGATAGAGACCGGAAAATAGAAAAAAACCCGGACCACGAGTCCATGATACAGGAACTGATCAACGGAGGATTCGAACATATCGAAAAGGAGATCAGGCAATGTGCCAACTGCTCCCTCCACGAGGGTGCTACAAACCCTGTCATCATGAAGGGCTCCCGTGACCCGAAGGTCCTTTTTATCGGAGAGGCTCCCGGTAAGACCGAAGATATGACCGGCATTCCCTTTAGCGGCAGGGCCGGAAAGAAACTCGATGAGATGATCGAATATATGGATCTCTCAGACAAAGATTACGCTGTGATCAATGTTCTCAAATGCCGTCCCCCGAACAATCGCAAACCCCGCAAAACTGAGGTCGAGCAATGCAAGCCTTTCCTGATGGCACAGATCGAGTTTCTGGATCCGAAAGTGATCATACTGTTGGGAAATACTGCAGATGAAGCTTTCTGGGGTCGGAAAAATATGCAGTGGGGTGTCCCGGTAGTAGATGAGGATGGCAGAAATATTCTGAAGATATACCATCCTGCAGCTATGATCTACCAGAGATCAAGGATTGAAGAACAGAAGGAACTGATAGACAAGAACAGGAATCTCTGGGAGTAAGCTCACTCTTCAAGTTCCTCAAGCACCTCTTCTGCCACCTTTGCATTCATTAGCAGGTCGTCAAGGGTGGCTATAAGTGAAGTGATCTTTTCCGTGGAGATATGTATCTTTGCACTTTTCTTTGTTATCTCAGTATGCATGCTGGTAAGGTTATCCGGTGCAAGTGACCTTGCAACTCTTTCGGCAATCTCTCCCGCATCCTCGTCCCTGAACTCCACGGTGGTCTTAATCTTCATTTCAATCCTCACCGCTTTCAAGCTGGGAACCCACTATCTCATCCACCTTGCTGATGAACTCTTCTGCAGTTCCGGGAGGTATGGAAGCTCCTGATGCTACATTGTGTCCTCCTCCCTGACCTCCTACCTCTGCTGAAGCTTCCCGGAGTGCAAATGCAAGGTCCAGTCCCTTTGCGACCAGTGCCCTTGTACCTCTTGCAGAGACTTTCACAAGCTCATCCACCTGATTGACAGCTATAAAGGGCATATCCGGATTGATGAAGCGGACCATGGTGCTTGCAACCATTCCGGTGGATTCCATGTCCTGCGTGATAAGATAGCCGATATTGTTTCCTATCTGTAGTTCGTCAAGTGCTTTGTTTATGTTTTCAACAATCGAGCGCTGGTACTCGATGGCCATTTCTTTTGCTTCTTCAAGATGTTCCCGGTCATGCATGCATATGGAAAGTGCCATACCGGCCTTTTCCATACGGCCACATGTATTGAGTATGGCTACCATATCGTAAACATTGTTGACGATTTCCCGGTCCAGATGGTATACATCACCAATGGACGCATCGATTGCTTCGGGACTTGCCTTTTTAGCAAGTTTGAGGGCTATGGCCGATGTAAGCTTTTTCAGTTCTTCGGCAGAAAGCTCGCTGATGCTTCCTTTAAGGTCCAGGATATCAAGGAAATCCTCTATTTTTTCCCTGTCACCGGTAATATCAAGATATGGTTCGGGTGTGTATTCAAGCACATCGGCGATATCACCGTCTCCTATCTTCAGACCTTTGCGTGTGGATATGACACCTGCTTCCTCAGCTTCTTCCAGGATCGTACCATTGACGGTGTCCATGAGTTGTTTATCACCTACGGCTCCTGCAATTGCCAGTCCTGCAAGTTCTACATTGCTCTCATCCAGCGCCTTTGCCACAAGATATGTGGTCCCGGAAGCCGACAGGTGCATTGCTCCGTCGATCCCTACAAGATGAGGATTTACAAGTACCTTTGCAGGAGATTCTCCCACAGGTACATGGTGATCCAGGACAACGATATCCTGGCTGATACGTGAGATCATATCAGACTGCCCGCTTCCCATATCGCAGAAGAGGACAAGGTCATCTTCTCCTGCACTCTCGATGACAGTGTCCACTACAGTCTCATCCAGCCTTGGTACTATTGTGGTGTGAAAACGAATTCCTTTTTTCATGAGTGCACGGCATATGATGCCTGCCGATGTCAGTCCGTCTGCATCGTTATGTGATATCACCCGGACATAATCCTGCTCATCTATGACATCAGCTGCCTGCCGTGCCAGATCTTTAAGTTTTTGGATCTCGACATTGAAGTTCAATTATATCACTCGACAATGGAAAAAGGCTAAAGTGCTTTAATTAGTTTTTCTTTTGTGGCATGACAACTTCTCCCGGAAGGCTATAGCTTCCGGCCTCCATGACCGTGCCTACATTTATGCTTGTATTGATACCGGTATGTACATCGTCGCCCATAATGACACCAAGTTTCCTCCTGCCGGAATCAACGACTTCTCCTTTTACAGGACACTTGATGTTCTTCCCATCATGACGCAGGTTGGCAACCTTTGTACCCGCACCGAAATTACAGTTAAAACCAATAATACTGTCTCCAAGGTAGCTGAGATGTCCGATCTTGGTACCATCCATTATGATGCTGTTCTTCACTTCAACAGCATTGCCGATATGTACACTATCACCTATTGCAGTGGATGGTCGGATAAAGCAATTTGGGCCGATATCACAATGATCTCCGATGGTCACGGGCCCTATAATATATGCTCCGTTGCGTATTATAGTACCTTTGCCTACAGTGACATCACCTTTAAGGGTTGCATAAGGCTCCACAGTGCCATATATCTCTCCTTTCATCTTTCCCAGAAGTACCTTGTTGGCATCAAGCAGGTCCCAGGGTCTGCCTATGTCTATCCACTCGCTCTTTAGCACCTGATAGCCGACATTGCCTCCTGCCTCGATCAACATCTGCAGGGAGTCGGTTATTTCCAGCTCACCTCTTGGGGAAAGCTCGGTCCGGTCAATGAAATCAAAAATGGTGTCTCTGAAAAGATATATTCCAGCATTGGCAAGATTGCTTGGAGGGTTTGCCGGTTTTTCTATGATCTTTGTAACCCTGTCTTCGTCGGTCTCTATCACCCCGAAATGGGAAGGATCGTCAACTTCCTTTACGGTGATCACAGCATCCCTGTCAGAGGATATGAGCTCTCTGATGTGTTCCGCACTTATCAGCATGTCTCCGTTGAGCACTACGAAACTGCCCTCAACATGGCCTTTTGCACAACCTATGGCATCGGCGGTACCAAGTTGCTGTTCTTGGTGTACGTACTCTATGCTGATACCATTGTCACAGTTTCCGAAATAGTCTTTGAGTGCATCTTCATGATATCCGGTTATAAGTACGAAATCCCTGATGCCGGCGGCAACTGCAGCATCAATGGTATGCTCTATCATTGGTTTGTTGGCTATGGGAAGCATCACCTTTGGTCTTGATTCCGTAAGAGGACGCATCCGTGTGCCTTCACCTGCGGCAAGAATTACGGCTTTCATTGAAGGCACTCCTTTACAAGAGCTTCTGTAGTTTCATAGAGCTCTTCTACGTTTTCACCGGACTGGGCCGTAATGCGTATCTTTGGCTCGGTTCCCGATGGGCGTACAAGTACCCATCCATTTTCCATCTCGACCCTTATGCCATCGATATCTGAGACCGTTCCCATGGATCCAAGTTTTTCCTTTACATCTTCCATCAGCTTTTCCTTGGCTGAGTCGTCACATGCAAGTGTACCGCGGAGGGTCGGGTATTGAGGCAGGCTTTCCTTTAATTCTGATAATGGAGTTTCTTTAACAATATCCACAAGCCTTGCAGCCGCATAGATGCCGTCCGGGCAATATGAGATTCTCGGGAATATCCAGCTTCCTGATGGTTCCCCTCCGAAATCCGCTCCCTGCTCTTTCATCTTTTCAGCCACATAGACATCTCCTACCCGTGTCCTGATGATCTCGGCCTCCGGCAGGGCATCATCCACGATCATTGAAGTGTCCACAGGCACGGCGATCTTTGATCTGCCCTCGCACTCGCCGGATGCGAATATGGCAAGCATTTCATCGCCAGTTACGAAATTTCCCTTCTCATCAACCGCCATCATCCTGTCAGCATCACCGTCATGTGCTATGCCAAGGCTGGCATCGAGCTCTTTCACCACTTTCATCAGCATTCCGAGATTCTTTTCATTGGGCTCGGGATTCCTTGCCGGAAAATGTCCGTCAAGCTGGGCGTTCAGTGTTATTACCTCGCATCCCATTTTCCGTAAAAGGGTCGGAGTAATAGTACCTCCCGCACCACATCCGCAGTCAAGGACCACCCGCATGGATGATTTTCCTGAGTTTTTAAGGATCATATCGGTATGGTCCCGTACGGCACCGTCGTAGGAACCTATCTCACCGACATTGTCCCATTGAACGTGTTTGAAATCTTCCTTTTCGATTATAGACTCTATTTCTTCCTGTTGCTGTGAGTCAAAGGCCATACCGTCAGGGTTCCATAGTTTAATCCCGACGTATTCTGCAGGGTTGTGGGATGCCGTTATCATGACTCCGCAATCATAATGCCTTGCTGAATATGCAAGCGTGGGTGTTGTCACAAGTCCGACACGGACAACATCGCAACCAGCAGAAACCAGACCTGAGATAAGCGCATGCTCTATCATCTCACCTGCAACCCTTGGGTCCCTTCCTATGACAGCTGTCTTCTTTGACTTTCCAAGTGCAAGCCCGACTTTCAGGGCAAGGTCCACGGTTATGTCCCTGTTAGCTATTCCTCTTATGCCTGATGAACCGAACAGTTTCATTTAATGCCTCTGTAATTGATTTTCATTAGTGATGCTCACTCCACTGTCACGCTTTTTGCAAGGTTTCTGGGTTTGTCGATAGAGCAATCATTGGCAAGTGCCGTATAGTATGCGAGAAGTTGTAGTACCACCGAAGTAAGTATCGGTGCCGTCATCTCGTGTGACTGAGGGATCCTGAGCACTTCATCCACGTATTTCTCGATCTCGGTATCATCCTCGTTTGCAACTGCTATCACGGTTGCATCCCGGGCCTTTACTTCCTTGATATTGCTGAGTATTTTGTCATAGGTGTGACCCTTGGTGGCAATGGCCACAACCGGAGTCTCATCGGTAAGCAGGGCAAGCGGTCCGTGTTTGAGCTCACCAGCAGCATATCCTTCAGCATGTATGTATGATATTTCCTTAAGCTTCAGCGCACCTTCCAGTGCAATGGGGAAGTTCAGGTAACGCCCGATAAAGAAATAATCCCTCTTGTCGGCAAACTGCTCCGCACATTCTTTTATCTTATCTTTTCTGTTCAGGATCTTCTGTATCTGTCCCGGAAGACGCTTTATGTTGACTATCAGGTTCTTTGCCTCTTCGGCGGACAGTACTCCCCTTACCCTTCCCAGATAAATGGCAAGCATGTAAAGTGTGATAAGCTGTGCAGTGAATGTCTTTGTTGCAGCAACTCCTATCTCCGGCCCTGCCCGTGTATAGACCACGCTGCTGGATTCTCTGGTAATGGTACTTCCGACAACGTTGGTAATGGCAACGGTCCTGCATCCGTAGGATTGTGAGCTTCTCACGGCTGCCAGGGTGTCTGCAGTCTCTCCTGACTGTGTAATGGCAATTGTCAGTTCCTCACCGCACAGCACGGGATTGCCGTACCTGAATTCCGATGCTGTCTCGATATCCGTGTGTATGCCGGCGAGTTTCTCAAAAAGGTATTTTCCGAGTATTCCTGCATTCCAGGATGTTCCGCAGGCGATGATTGTAGCTCTGCGCAGGTGTTTGATCTGTTCGGGTGTGAGGTACAGCTCATCCATTTTGATAGTACCTTCGAGCTCCATGAGCTTTCCTGCAAAAGTCTTCTGGATAGCTGTCGGCTGTTCATGTATCTCCTTTAACATGAAATGGTCATACCCTGCCTTCTCAGCCGCTTCCAGATCCCACTCAATGGTATGAGTCTCCTTGGATACGAGATTGCCTTTCGGATCGAATATCTCTATGCAATCCGGTCGAACAGCACCGATCTCGTGATCATCAACATAGATCACTTTCTTGGTATATTTCAGAAAAGCCGTCACATCAGAGGCCGCATAATATCCGTCATCACCGATTCCAAGTACCAGGGGACTGTTCTTGCGGGCAAACACAAGGCAGCCTTTTTCGTCTGAGCATAGAGCTGCTATTGCAAAAGAACCCTCAAGCTCTCTTGTTGTTTCACGGATAGCCGTCAGCAGATCGATCTTTTTCTTTCCGTTATACATCTTGTAGTTCAGCATATGTGCAATGACTTCGGTATCAGTATCCGATTCAAAGACATAGCCAAGATCTATGAGCTTTTCCTTGAGCTGAAGATAGTTCTCAATGATTCCGTTATGCACTACCGATATACTGGATGACATATGCGGATGCGCATTTCTGGTTTCCGGTTTTCCATGGGTGGCCCATCTTGTATGGCCGATTCCCACATTTGCAACAATCTCTTCCGGAAGGATAGACTCAAGATCCGCAATCTTACCGACGGTCTTGTAAGTTTCAAGAGATTTGTTAAGAACGGTTATCCCCGCAGAATCATATCCTCTGTACTCGAGCCTTTTAAGCGACTCTATTAAAACGGGTGCGGCAGGTTCTCTGCCCACGTACCCTACAATTCCACACATATCCCCCTCACCTCAAATAACAATTGAATTTACCGGAAGTGCTTCTGTCACAACCTTCCCGGAATTGACCCGACAGTTCGGACCGATCATCATCCCTGCTTTCACAAGTACATCACTGCCAATTTCGGCGTCATCACCTATAATTGTTCCCAGCCTGTCGGTTGAATAGAGCCCTCCTTCGACCTCTATCAACATCTTTTCCTTTTCTTCTGTGATAAAATGTGATCCAATGGCTGTATTACTTCCTATTATCGAGTTTGAGATCATGGAATGTGTACTTATCCTGCCATCATTCATGATTATACTGTTCTGTATCGTGGTAAAGGAAGCAATGGATACATTATTCCCTATACTCGTGGAAGGCAGTATGACCACATTCGGACCAATGTCGCAATTATCCCCTATTATCACAGGACCCACGATGTAGCATCCTGAACGTATGGTCGTGTTTGCTCCGATGGATACATTTCCTTTTATCACTGCCCCTTCTTCTACCGTCCCCTCTTTCAGATCGGTTTCGAATTCTCCGAGAACAATCGGATTGGCTTTGAGAAGATCCCATGAATAGGCTGCATCAAGCCAGTCAGAAAATGTTGTTGTCATTGTGACCTTCATTCCCTCATCGATCATTATCTGAAGCGTATCGGTTATGGCATATTCTCCGCTTGGTGCAAGTGGTGTTCTTTCTATCACATCGAATATCTGAGGTTTGAAAAGGTAGGTACCAGTATTGATGAGGTGACTTACCATCGATTGGGGTTTTTCTACGATCTTCCTGACATTCTGCCCCTCTGCAACAATAACGCCGTATCCGGTTGCATCTTCCTTTTTGCATGCAAGTACTGTCGCATCCCCGCTTGAACCCTTTATGAGGTCACTGATGGTTTCAGCTTCGATGATATTATCCCCGTTCACAACCAGAAAAGCCTGATCTTCCTCGCCTATCGTTCTCCTGGCCTGCAGTACCGCATGGGCCGTACCTATCTGAGCCTTCTGCTCGATATATTGTATCTTTACCCCGAAATCGATTCCATCCTCAAAATAGTCCATGATACGTTCCTTTTCATATCCGACTATCAGGACTATATCTTTGACATCGTTTTTTGCAAGAGCGTTTATTACATGTTCCAAAATCGGTTTGTTTGCCACGGGTAGCATTACCTTTGACCTGGTAAGTGTCAGTGGCCTGCACCTTCTCCCTTCTCCGGCTGCAAGAACGATAGCTTTCATGGAGTATTATATGCTCTTTATAACAATTTATATCTTGCCTTATTGGTTCAGAAAAAGATTCAGTATAAAAATAGAGTATTTATACTATTATTAGGCCGTAAAATAAAAAAGATACAGGATCTGGACAGTTGCCAGGCCCTGAGAAATATGTAGTATTTTGATTATCTTGTGAGCAGCATTTCTGCTGTCTCTGGCTTGTATCTCCAGTCTGCAGGCAGGACCTTTGTGGACTGGTAGTACTTAACAAGCCTTCTGATCTTGGATTCGGTATTCTGGAGTGAACGCTTGTTGTGAACGTCCTTCTTGTTTTCCTTAATGTGCTTCCTGATCCCGATAGCCTTTACAATGAGGTTGTAGAGGTCTTCTGGTACTGCAGGTGCTTCATTCTTCTCCTTGAGAATACCGGTGATCTTCTTGCCGGTTACGAGTTTGACATCAGGCACACCGTATTTGTCCCTGAGTATCATTCCTATCTCACTGGTACTTATTCCCTGCTTCCACAGGTCGATAACGACATCTGTTACTTCCTCTTCACTCATAGTGGACCATGCAGGTGGTTCACTGCGAAGTGGTCTTGTTGACCCGGCTTGTCCTTTTCTCCGGGTGTGCATCTTTGCCATGCAATTCCTCCTGATAATTATGATATTTGATTTATTAGTTTATAGTTGACCGTACTCTTCCAGGCTGTTTGAACGAACAGGAGAACCTTGATCGTACGGCAGTCAGTTCTATGATTGGCGAAGTGTTCTCTACAAAAAGCATTATCAAATATATATGTTGTGATTGAAGGACATTGCTGTGTCTGATCGATAAAAGAGAACTTTATTGCCACAAATACAGGATAATATCCGCTCCTCCCTGATTGACCCTTCCGTAGACAGATTCCATCTGTTCTTCATGTAATGCTATTTTTGTATCGTTGTCTGTAGCATTGATAATGCTTGCAACAGTCTGGTCTATCTCGTCGGACATGTTCTCTTTCAGGTATGCGGATATCATATCATTATTCGAATCTACCAGTTCGTCATTTATCTCGTTTACAAGATTTAGCGACATACTTTCGCTTTCAAGAGGAATTGATTTATTAAGGCCAAATACTTCGTTTGTTGTGTAGTTGATGCTGTGCAAAGCAATAACAAGTTCAGGGTTTGCAATGTCCATGTTGTCGGGACTCGATATAAGGGACAATTGTTCACCTTTGAGGCTGACGTCCGTGGTATTGAGACTTTCCAGATACTCCGCAGGGAAGATAATTGTCGTTATTGCCTCTGCTGCTCCCCGGGAGGCGGTTTCGATGCTATGGTTGTATCCGTCATGTATCTCCTTTGAAGGGTCAGGTGAACTGGCAGCAGCCAAGAGGGCAGAATTGTTCATGGAGTCAAAGAACTCTTCCCTTGAAGGTGAATAGCCCAGAGGTAGTGATACTTTGGCACGCTGCCGGAACGAATCAACAGGAGCTGCATCTCCTATTTCGATCTCGCTTCCGATTCCATATCCGCTGACCAGATGCCAGCGCGCTTCGAATCTGTATTTGTAACGTTCACCTATCATGGAATCAAGGAATTCTTCAATCGAATCTTCCGTACTTACAGGATGGATCTTTGCCATTGGATTGAGATATACGGTATTGCTGTTGTTCTCAAATGTAATTCCAAGGACCAGGTCCTCGGCTATGATATCAGCAAATGTCCTGTGTTTCTGTTCCCTTCCATAAAGTGTCTCTTCGGAGCTTTCTAGCATGGACCCCTCTGGAAATGTCACATTAAGGCCTGCGATCTCTGTTGGTTTGAGTGTGTATTCGAATTCGTCTGTCCTGGTGCTCAAAATCGTACCAAGCAGGTGGGTATCCATATCCTGTGCAGACACATATCCTGCTGACCTGTATTGTTCCTCTGCCATGAGTGACGGCATAAGGATAACTGCAGATATTGAAATGAGTATGAGAAAGAAAATGGAATCAAGGCTTGACGAGAATGCTTTTTCATCCTGAATGGATCTCATTTAAATTTCCTCTTTTCTCTTATAGTTATATCCAGCTGTTCTTCCACATCCTTACTGTGAGAGTGCCGGGTACGCAGTTGGCACTATTGCCAAGTTCGATTACCACAGGAACGGATGCTGCAATTATGTCCCGATGACTGCTTCCACTGCTGCCTTGTTGAATTGTCCATTGGTAGTTTCCATCATTGGTAGCAACCTCTACATAAAAATCAAGATTTGAGGAAAAACGCTGGAAGAACATCTCATGCATTTGATGATCTTTTACCGGAACACATATATGATCCAGTGCATCTGCGGAAATAAGGTCTGTACGGCTTCCCTGTATCCCGGGATACTCTGCTATGTCTTTTGCTATCATGGAAGCCTGTTTGTAGTTCTCAAGTGCATACGAGTTGTCATCAAAGGTGAGGTACGTCTGTGAAACAATGGCCGCAAACACGACAAACCCGATAACGACCAGAGCTGTTGATATTATGTCGTTGTGTGGTTCCAGAAAGGCGTCATCGTTATTGATAAACAAGCACATACTCAAGTTCTCTGACCTCTGTTCCATTTTGGACATGTATCAATGTCTTAACAATGTGAACTTTTGTGCTTGTATTTAAATTTTTTTCTTTTGTTCCGAGAGTTGTGAGAAAGTCTGAAACATTCAGGTAATTGAATGGTGATACTATGGGATCTGCCAATTCTCCGCTGGCTGAAAATCGGTTAAGAAGTTTGTTACGCATTATAGTTTCATTGTATGGCAGAGTTTTGTAAGTAAGCGGTTTTACGGCATATATGGTTCTGTTGTTCTCTCCATATGAAATGCCTACATATTCACCCGATACCCATGCATCCAGCTGGCCGGTGAACTGTCCTTCCGGTCCGTAAGCGTCAAAAGAATAACTGATATTTGAAGATGATGTGCCATGGGGGCTCTGACCTGCCGAATCGATTGCAGATCTGAAGTCCTGCGCGATTGCGTCAAGTTGCCTTTGTTTATCAGCCTGCTGGAAATCTGCGCTCAGGTGATAAAGTGCAGCCAGTATGATGATGCTTGCAAAGATCAGGGCAGTCTTTGAAAGGATCAGGTCGATCCATGCTCTGTCATTATTTCTGAAGTATTGAAAATTGTTGTATGGAAGACTATTGCACGATAAAATTGTGTTCTTCTCTCTAATTTTCATATATCTTCACAAAAATTCTATTGTCAGTGGTCCTTTTAACACTTTCTAAAACGATCCTGTGATTTCCTGGACCAAAGACTGCCGTGCCGTTAAGATACTCATTGGAATACGCAGCCGGGGATTCTCCCATTAATTGCTTGCTGTCGGTTATTATATAATAGTTCCGTGCATCTCCGGGCCATTTATCTTCCCTGCCCGGAACTGCGCCCAATACCAGAGTCACCTTTTCAGGTACGTCTATATCGAGTGTGATCCGGTTGCCCGCACCGTTTGCGGAAATCATTTCAGCATTCGATTCGATGGTCGAAACCACCGCTTCAGCATCATGGAGGCTCTTTTTTTCCATGATACCGGAAAAGGCTGTTCCTGAAAGGAAAGTAAGAACAAGAAGTATGATGGCGGCGGCTGTGAATCTCATTGGCAGGGCATCCGCAGCCTGCTCATCACAAATAATATTGTCTCGAATATTTTTCTTCTGGCCCTGCACCATTTTATCCTGCTCAGTTGCCTATTCTCTGTATGACTTCTTCGAGTTCCAGAAGCTCCTGTTCACCACTGTCCATATCCTTGAGGGTCACTTTTCCGGCCTCTACTTCATTCTCGCCGATTATCACTACATGGTGGGCACCGATATTGTTCGCATAGGAGAATTGGGCTTTGAAGTTTCGTTTCATCAGGTCAACATACACAGGCATATGCTCACGTAATCTGGTGGCAACTTTGACTGCTTCCAGACGTGTAGAATCCTTGGCTATGATAACAACCGGCTTTTCATCATCCGGCTCGATTTCACATACTTCCATTATCCTGTCAAAACCAAGCCCGAAACCTGTGGATGGAACGTCTCCTCCTCCGAATAGTTTGATGAGCTGGTAGGATCCGCCTCCACAGACCTGGTTCTGTGCACCGAGACCCTCTGCATAAATCTCGAAGACCATTCCTGTATAGTAATCCAGACCTCTTGCAATGCCGAAGTCTATGATATATTCCACACCGTAGGCATCGAGCAGGTCCAGTAGTTCCTGGTATTCATCGAGTTCGGGTATGTCTCCTACAATCTGGCGTGCCCTTTCAATGGCTTCATCTCCTGTAAGGGATATCAGTTCCATGAGTTCAAGACGCAGATGCCCGGGAGCGTCTATGTCTTCCAGGTAGTCCACAAGTCCGGTGTCATCTTTCTTGTCCACAAGTCTCATTATTTTGCTTTGATGCTCGGGTTCGAGGATGCTCAGAAGATTTCTGATCACACCAAGATGGTTCACATGAAGACTACCTTTAATGCCTACTGCACTGAGCATCTCGCTTGCAAGGGCTATTACTTCCGCATCTGCATCTGGTTTATTGCTGCCGATCAGCTCCACGCCGAACTGCCAGAATTCCCTGAAGCGACCCTTTTGCGGCCGTTCATACCTGAAACAGTTCTCGAAATAGAAAAGTTTGAGAGGCCGCTGGTTTGCCTGCATCTCATTGACATACATCCTCATTACAGGAGCCGTGAGTTCCGGACGCAAGGTCATCTCCCTATCTCCTTTGTCTGTGAAATTATAGAGCTCTCCTACAATCCCTTCTCCTGACTTTAAGGTAAAGAGATCCAGCTTCTCAAAGGTTGGAGTGATTATCTCTGAAAATCCCCAGTTCCTGACGACATTGCGCAATATGTTCTCTACATTCCTTCTTCGCCTGGTATCTTCCGGAAGGAAATCCCTTGTGCCACGTGGCCTGCTTATCTTCATTATAGATCAACCTGATAGAATAATTATTGGATTCTTGATAATTATGATACATTCACAGTTTTGCTTGGATAGTATAAGGTGGCCTATTTTAGATTTTCGATTAGTTCTGTTTCCATCAGTATATTCGTTGATAGTTTTTCGCTGACATATTTATTAAATCATCACAGCTTGTTTATATCTTATTTTTATTTTTTTGTTTAATATTAGAACAAAATAACAATGTTTAAATATTCTCTTTCCCTGACTCCTTCAAAACTTAATTAAGTAAAAAGGTATGATCGTGATGCCCGGAAAAGGAAAAACAACAGCTTCATTTTTTCAGGATACCAGAGCCTATATTCCTTTTGCGGTGATCGGAGTCTTCGTACTTCTGTCCTCTGTCTTTGTTTCTTTCAATATGGCAAAAACCGATTATGAGCTTGCAGAGACCATATACGAGACAGATGGCACCGATATGGGAAAAACAGCCGCCGATATGGCTGCTGCCGATCTTTCAAGATGTCTGAACTATGCAGGTATGGAAGCCTTGCAATGGCAGGGAGAACATCCTGTTATCAAGTCTGAAGACGCAGCCTATGAGGAATGGGGTGATGATGGTTTCTCTGCTGATCCTGCTACAAGGGATGTTGAGCCAGGAAGCAGTTTAGTTGTTGATGTGAAATTGCCTTCCAATGTCTTTGAAGCCATATACTGCGTGTTTGCCGACAAACCACGGGCTTTGATCGTGAAGGGTCCTTCAGGGATAGAGTACCAGAATATCTCCTATGATGAATCACATTCTTTCTGGACCAGTTCAAAGTTCGAAGAAGAGATAACCATACCAGAGAATGCAGAGGATGGGTATGCTTACCTAATCTTCATGTATGGGGATGAGACCAAGGCCACCAACTGGTTCCATGTAGGCAGCAATCCACTGAAGGATATTGCAGCTTCACACTTCAATGAATTCCTAGAGGATAATTATCAGGGGAATCTGCATACTTTCAATAACTATGCGATAAATGTGGAGCAGAACATATCCGCTTCCAGAATTAAGATTGGTACTATCAACGGCACGTTGAAGCGTGAGATCGAGCGTTCTGCAGGTGATGACACGGATTATATTCTCTACTATACTATGTCCATTGATAACCTGAACTATACGCTTGTTGACCTGAGTACAGGTGAAAGTTACAACCGCAGCATGGATGTGTCGACGGTGATAACTTCCAGGGAACCCCTGCTTGCAGAGCTGACATCCGAGTACGAGCGGGCCTTAAGCAGTGGCACAACATCGGATATCGTGCTCGGAGCAACCAATATCAGAACATTCACCTATGGCCCGTGGCAGCACTACCTGAATGGTCCTCTTAACATCGTTACAGGACCCTCGCTCACTTCCTCGGTGAACGCAGGTACACTCTATACCCAGAAACGAGTCTTCGATTCCGTGGACCCATGGGCTCTCACATATACTACCTATTACAGCGGAAAGGTGCTCTACAATGATATCAAACAGGACACAAGTTCCTATGAGGAGAAAAAGGGAAGCAACCTGAGCACCACCTATGATAACCTGTCAGATGGTGACACATTCAATATGAGTGTTTCAGACGGGATCAACGAGTCCATGATGGATGCGAACACCAGCATAGAAGAAGTTGAGAACAATTCCCGGATAGTCGTCTCGGTCTCCAATTTCACAGATGAGGTTTACAGTAACTGGGTCTACAACGATGTCGATGTCTGGACAGATGATGCATATCCGGACCTGATACATGATGTGACTAATGATGTCTATAGTGGAACTATACAGGGTCAGGTTTTCAGGGATGGTTTTAACGAAATAACTCCTTACAATTTACAGGTAGGCCCCACCAGTTATGATTCTGTTTCGTATGAGACAGGAGAGTCGAAAGACGGTAAAGATGTCAAGTGGAAAGGGCACTATCCAGTCATTATTTCACATACATGTGCTCTGACACCGGATTATAACTTTGCAGGTACGTTAAATGTAAATCATGAAGTCAATATCGATGCCTCATCACACAAATGGTATTTCACTTCCGTGCAAGTGGAGCATGTGTCTACTGATGTAGTCTGTGAAGGAGTGGATGTCACTTATAAGTATCTTGGGAATGACAGTTTGATCGATTCTGAACGGGTAGATGGTTATCTTTCAAAGGAAAACCACTCATTTGACTGGCAGGTTAAATACAATTTAAAGTTCAAAGTTAAAACCCGCTGGAATATTAATTATAATTATCACTGGTCTTACAAAACCTACAGTCCCGGTGTCGATGGTACGGGAAGCTGGAATTTTTATTCCGGTGATTCTTCCGGTTCACTTAAGAATGAGCCTCTTGAAAATATTGTTTCTGTTTCTCATACCCAAACGGAAAGCGAGAACATAAGTATTGTCTATCATCAGGTTCTGCCATCAGGAGGTTACACAGGAATCAATTCTCATGATTCCGGCAGTGCCAATGATTATAGAAAAACAACAGTCATAGTAGATGGTATTCCCAGAGAAGATAAAGACTGCAGTGATGCAGCTGATAATTATCGTGATGAGTTTGTAGATATATACAGCATAGAGAAACATCATCTTTTGTATCCAGATGGAAAGAACCTCTCAACTGAAAAGGTCTACTGCGATGTTCCCTACTGGCTTCACAAGAACATGACACAGGAAATGGAGAACATGTTCGCTGCCATCAACGAAGACAATCCCACAAGGGACGTCTCCTTGCTCGGCAAGAACCTTGGTAAGAACCCGACCACGCTCATCAAGGAAGCATCACTGGACCTCGCCACAGAGATGGCAGGCGGAACAAAACGCGATTCATTCATCGATGAGTCACAATACATGAACGCAGGACAGTATAACACGAGCAGTGATGCCTGCCGTCTCATAGCAAAGAATGAAGCTTACGACCGCCTGCTCATAGAGCTTGAGGAAAGGAACAAGAACGTAGAAGGTTCGTTTGAGAGCTACATCGATAATTCCTTCTCCAACGAGCAGGGGCACTCTCTCCTTGATCTTGTGAAGAATGCGGTCTCCACTGATATAATCTTCAACAACCCTGCGATGGAAAAAGCATCCACAGCCCTTGCCAACGAGGTGGGCATCATAGAGACTATGGAAATCACCGGTGAGCCCCAGAGCAAGTACAACTGGACCGAGAACATGACACTTCTGGTGGATCAGTATCCCGATTATCTCTACCATGACCCGGATTTTGATATGCAGAGCCAGTATGAGTGGACTGATGAATTTTCAGGAGCTACAATTTATCCATTAGGCGTACGCAATGTCTGTGTTTTCTCTACGGGAATAGGTGATGATATTGCAGGAATGTTAGAGGCTGCCTCATCACCTTTGAAGGATGCTGTTTCCCAGTCAATGAGCCAGAGTCTTGCAGAAGCAAACGCAGAGATCGATTCTCTGCTTGAAGATGTCGAAAGTAATAGTGTAGGGCTTGCAATGAACGGCGTGTCAACAGATACTACATTCATTGAAGAGAACCGCACCAAAATGATGGATGCATACAGTGACAGCATAAGAGAACAGGTTCCGAAGGCTATAGCAGTTGAAGTTGCAAAAGACCCGGTTCTAAGAACGTTAATCAGTGAATCTGATGTAACAGAGATAACTAGCAACTATCTTAATTCTCTTTCCGATGCTGAACTTGTGAACATGACTGCCAACAACACTCTTCAGGAAGAGATATTTTCCAGGGTTAGTGATGAGGTAAGTAGTAACAGTGCAGCATCATCTGATGAGACCGAAGTAGCTCTATACCGTCTGGAAGCAGACATGCGTATAGGTGTTGCAGATGGAGTATGTGTAGCCATACAGGACTGTCAGGAAGTAATTGATGAGTGTTTTGCAAACATCAACAGTGAGTTAGAGAAAAAACTGGACGAATCTTCAGAAAAACTGACAGGTGAATTTGCTGAGAAGATTGAGAAAAGGTTGCAGAAGTCCATGAAACTTGTGCCATGTGGTCTTCCGGTTATTCCTCCTCATTGGGTGTGTACTGTGAATGTGTGGGAGTATGATGTCAAGGGTGCATACAGAGAGTTTGAAGTTATTGATAACGATAATGAGTGCATGTTCAATCCTTATTTTGGACATAATGCACAGGTTTATGTTCGCAAAGATGAGGAAATTTTTCATCCAACAAAAAATGATAACATTGGATCTCCTATTTATTTGGGGGACAACCATCCTATCGAATTTAAATTCTCAGGTTATGCTGCTACAATTGTGGGCCCTGGTCCAAAAGGTGTTGGAGATAAAGTAGGAGATAGGGATGAAAAATCTATTTTTTATGATGATTTTGAATCGCAATTTTGAGGGAAATGTATGAGTTGTAAAATTTATTTAGTATATATTGTGTGTTTATTAGCGATGTTTTCATCGCCTGCATCATCAAAAAGCCCCTTTGGAAATATTGAATACTATTATAATGGTCATTTGGTCACAGATTCCGATTCTCCAGAAACTCCAAAACCGCTAGTAAAAATAGGTGAACCCTTTACTCTTAGGTTTGAAGTGACTTGTTACAGAAAAAATTACTTGTCTGCGAAGTTATTGTCTATTGGTAATGATGACTTTGACATACTAGAAGGGCCAACATCAAGTCTGGGAACTGGTACTCGTGGAACTATAGAAGCGAATGAAACAAGAGTTTTTGAATGGACTGTGGCTCCAAATGAAGAGTGGGCTGGTGGTAGTGCGCCAATTGATTTTTACTATCAACTTACGGATTTGGAAACCAAAAGAACAATTGCCAGTGGTAGATTCACCGCCGCCTACGTCACCATTTCCAACGAATACTACGATGATCCAGAGGCTACAGAAGTCACAGCCTCAGAAGCTTCATCTAACGAAAGCAGTTCTCCTACAACTCCTGCATTTACAGTGTTGTGTACTATTTTTGCTCTGACTTTAGTTGTTGCCCTGAGGAAAAAGTAATTTCTATGAATCCATTAATCACTTTTTTCTTAACAATCAATTTTATGCACATGTTTTTCCTTTTTGACTTTTGAACTGTCAATATGAAGTTAGACTTACCTGTATCTCAAAAATCAAAAACATTAAATACCCCCTCCAATGTACTCAGTTATACATCATTGATTCACTTTTTTACAGAGGTATAATCATGGACCATACAAAAATACTACTCGATGAAAACGAAATGCCAAAACAGTGGTATAACATCCTTGCTGACCTTCCTGTGGAGCCACCACTCAATCCTGCAACCAATGAGCCAATGAATCCAAAGGACCTTGAGCCTATATTTGCAAAGGAGCTCATTCAGCAGGAGATAAGCTCTGAGAGGTATATTGACATTCCTGAGGAGATCAGGGAAATATACACTCTCTGGAGACCATCACCTCTTTACAGGGCACACAGGCTTGAAAAGGCTCTGGGCACACCTGCAAAGATATATTATAAGAACGAGAGTGTCAGTCCTGCGGGAAGCCACAAGCCAAACACTGCCATTGCACAGGCATACTACAATATGAAGGAAGGCACCGAAAGGATCACCACCGAGACCGGTGCGGGTCAGTGGGGTAGTGCATTATCACTCTGCTGTAACTATTTCGACATCGAATGTAAGGTTTACATGGTACGTTCAAGCTTCTACCAGAAACCATACCGTAAGTCCCTTATCAACCTCTGGGGAGCAAACGTTATACCTTCCCCGAGCACAGAGACGCAGTTCGGAAGAAAGGTACTCGAGATGTACCCCGAAACAACAGGTAGTCTTGGTATTGCGATAAGTGAGGCACTTGAGGAAGCTGCTCTCAATGACAATACAAGGTATGCACTTGGAAGTGTACTCAACCATACCAGTCTGCACCAGACCGTTGTAGGTCTTGAGACCCAGGCACAGTTCGATAAGACCGAGGATTACCCTGACATCGTTATTGGATGTTGTGGTGGTGGAAGTAACCTTGCAGGTGTGAGCCTGCCGTATATCAGGGACAACATTGCAGGCAAGACCAACACCAGATTCATAGCAGTAGAGCCTTCCGCATGTCCAACCCTGACCTCAGGAGAGTTCAAGTATGACTTCGGCGACATGGCACAGATGACACCTCTGCTTAAGATGTACACTCTTGGTTCAGAGTTCATACCACCGGCAATCCATGCAGGCGGTCTGAGATATCATGGAGCCTCACCAATTGTCAGTAAACTCGTTGCAGACGGCATCATGGAAGCGACCTCCTATCATCAGGTGGAAGTATTCGATGCTGCGGTGAAATTTGCACGCAGTGAGGGAATAGCACCGGCTCCCGAGTCATCACATGCAATCAAATGTGCTATTGATGAAGCTCTCAAGTGCAAGCAGACAGGTGAGGAGAAAACAATACTTTTCAACCTGAGCGGTCATGGACATTTCGACATGAGTTCATATGACAAGTACTTCTCAGGCGAGCTCAGTAATGACTGAGAACTTGAACAATTGAGATTAAAAATTAAAATCTATGTGTGGCATGGATACATGTCACACATCTATTCTTGTTTTCTTGTTTTTCTAATTCCGTTTAATGGAACTTATCACTGTATTTCTTGTAGGATATAACGAACTCTGCATGAGGCCATATAAGCGGTATCGTGACATATGCAAGCCCGTCCTTCCACTTTGGATGACTTCTTACATCATCGATTAGCTTGACCTTGCTATCCCTTAGAATTTTGGCGTTGGTATAATCCTCAAGCCATAGTTCGAATCTCTCGATGGTTGAGATGTGTTCCGGGAGGGTATAGTTATGCGCCATATCCACGACCCAGTCCAGATACATTTCTGCCTGATCCTGGTCATCGGTCTCAATATAGTGGTTTGCAAGCTCACATGTGAAGTGACACCATGGCCCGTAACCGCCATTGTTACGTCCCCAATACTCAGGATAACGGTTCAGTCCACCTATTTCCTTGTCCCATAGATGTTTATGTATACGCTTCACAGTAGTGATCATCTTCACATCACTGTCCTTGATCAGTTCGAAGTAGGCAGGTGCATATTCCGCTGCATCGATATCAAGTACAGTGGAGGCAAAAGGATCGTAACCGATAGGTTTGCTGTTCTTATCCTTAACACGGATACATTTGATGAAAGAACGTCTTCTGGGACTGTACAGGCGGGTGAGTATTGCTTCCTTGACAATATCTGCCTGTTCTTCCCACTCGGAAACATCTTTTCCGAGAACTTTTCCCATACTGACGGCGGCATATATTCCCGCACAACATGCACAGTTGGCGTATATCTCAAAACCATGCTCATAGGCGGGATATTCATGAATACTGTTGATCGTGTGTATCAAGTCAACTTCTTCGTTCTTGTTAAGGAGTATGAAGCTTACGGCTTTTTCGATAGTTTCCCAGTATTTCTCTACAAAGGCTGTGTCAGCCATTTCCTTAAAGAACGAACCGCCGGTTGCCTGGAAATACTTGCCGAGCACAAATAGTACGAGTCCGTTACCGTCTATCTGCAGGTCCTTATAACTGGCATCATTACCATCGATGTCGTATCTCTGAGAGAATTCCCCCAGTGGTTTCTGGGAGTTAAGTATAAACTCCAGTCCTTTTCTGGCTTCATCCATCAGTCCTGCATAAACGCAACCAAGGATTGCTATTGAATGGTCCCTCGGGTAGATAAAGGGGTAACGTGTTCCGGGAGGACTTGCATAGAACCCTCCGTTCTCGTGTTGATTATTTTTAAGTATGCGGACACTGTTCTCGTATAATTTCTCCGCTTCTATCCGATTCAAATAACTCACTCCTTATCCGGATATACTATTTTATAAACGTAGAACGCTCTATCAAGCATCTCCCCAACAGTTTCCTTTGATATTCCCACCTTTTCAATGGCTTCTTCATTGAACTGCTTGAAATCTCCCTTCGGGGATTTTGAACCCAGGCTGTATAGTTCTGCTCCTGCAAGTTCTGCCCTTTTTGTACTGTAACTATGCTGCAATACTCCCAGTGCATGTGTCAGTGCAGGATATTCCCAGGGTTTGTCAGAGGCCTTTTTCATTTCATATACCTTTTTGACAATATCGTCAAATTCGGCAGGGTGTCCGTATATTTCATTGAATTCAGTAATTTCGCTACCAAACGGACATATGGGCAGGTAATTGATGCTATCCTCCCTTGCACCCTCAAATCCGGGTCCCTCAAGGGTTGCAAGTTCTTCGCCTATTTCCTGTAACCACTGTATAGTTTCAAGTGTTCCGTCTTTATCCACCATTTTTGTCACACCGACCAAAAATGCCTGTGGAAACATATTTTCCAGTCTTATCATTTGATCACCCCTTCTCCGATGACAGTTAATTGTTACTTAATATTCTATAACAGATATGCCTGACGTGTAATTAATTGATTTTTATCTTATAATAGAATATTGATTTCCGGGACTATAAATACCTGTTCTCATTTTCTTCAGCTAAAGTCTCCGTAAACAGATACAATTAGCATCCTGTTCACTTGTTCAGGATACTATTTCCTGTACGGCCATATTCCATCCTATAGGACCGATGCCTTCCACCCTCCTTATTTCAGAGTCCTCTATCTTAGGATCGTGTTTCCCATCCTGCTTCTGGACAAGTACGGGAATGTCCACAGCCTTAAGCATGGGAAAGTCGTTCAGACTGTCTCCAAGTCCTATTGTCTTAACGTCACCGTACTCTTTTTTGTAAAGTCCGGTCAGGATATTGACAGCTTTTCCCTTATCGTTATCTCCCATGATATGCCAGTACCGTCCACCTCTTGTGTAGTTCAGGCCTTCTGATTTTATATACTCTTTTAGTCGTTCTGCTGTTTCCTCATCACCATTGAGCTTGAAAGCTTCGTCATATTCACGCATTTTTGCAAGCCTTGAAGATTCGATATCAAGTCCTGTATCCTTGCTCACGCCTTTATCATCCATGTCTCCAAAACCAATGATATCCATTTTTTCATGACTACGAATATCTGTGAGTACATGCCTGAGAGTGTTATAGGAAGTTCCCAGTTCGATAACATTATAGTTACCTTCTGTTTTTGATACCGGATAATCCACGCTGAAATAGTCCTTCGGAATGAATATTGCTCCTCCGTTCTCGGATATGAACGGGTGTGAGGATTTGAGTTCTCTGACATAGACTTCAATTTCCGCACGTGTCTTACTCGTACAGAAAATGAGCGGTATGTCTTTTTCTTTCAGCCTCTCTATGGCTGGTTTTGCAGCTTTATAGGAGTAGGTGTTATGGTCTATCAGGGTACCGTCAAGGTCGGTGAATACAACATATCTCATTCTTTGATCTCCATTGGGGAGGATACAACCTGAGCAGTAAGATTGCAAGATAATCCTTCCTTATTGCATAAGGAGCAAGCTTGTGCCACAGGAATAACCCCCTTCCTATATCCTTATTCAATTCTGTATAGTCTGTTTGTCTGATAGTCAATATAACTTTTCATAATAACTTTATTAATAGCTTATTGAACCGTGGGTATGTAATGTCAGAAATTCGGAAGATATGCTGTAAATTATCTTTTGATGATAACAATCCTGGATAAAAAATAGAATTTCGTTAACTTTATTTTGCAGGTGGATTATATTAATTATGGGGTTACTGGAAATTATGTTGGAGGGAGTAAATTTGGAGGCTTTTCTTACCTGGTGATTAGAGTACTTATTTGATGACCTTAGGTCATGATCCTTGTATTGAGGCCTGCTTCCTTTGTTTTTTGGTAACTACCAATAAAACAAGGGGTTAGTATGAAAGAGATATATGACAAGATGGCTACTGAAGCCGTAAATGCCCAGAAGGCAGT
This sequence comes from Methanolobus zinderi, assembly GCF_013388255.1. NCBI lineage: Archaea > Methanobacteriati > Methanobacteriota > Methanomicrobia > Methanosarcinales > Methanosarcinaceae > Methanolobus > Methanolobus zinderi. The sequence continues at coordinate 1,875,571 of NZ_CP058215.1, read as the reverse complement.
TGTTAGCACAATAAACAATAAAAGAGGCACATCTTTCAAGGTGAAAGATGCACAACCTTATGTCGATGCAGTCAATCGCATGAAACCCGAGGGTGAACAAAGTAAAGAAGTCTTCGATCTTCATGTTGATTCAGTGAATGCTCATTTTGATGTTCTTACCGGGTTAACGGAAACCGTAAGGCCGGAAGATGATCCTTTCGTTGAACATTATCAAACCCCTCCTATACTGGAGATCCTGTATGAGGAAGATCCTTCTTTCCGTACATCGGTTGAGAAGTTCATTGAAGAGATAGGAAAGTCCGAAGCCCTTATCGGCAAGGAATCAATTCGCAGATATGCAGGCTTTTATGGTCCTACCTGCGTGGTTGATTTTGCATTCGTTCCCGGCAGCACAAGCAATGTCGTAAACAGGATCCTTCAGGATATGGATATTCCTCTTCAGCATAAAAGAGCCATACTTGCTTCTAAATCCTGGGGTATGAACACATCCTACGGAGTCGGAGCAAAATTCCAGATCGCGATAGAGGATGGTAAGACTCCATCTGAGGCTCTGAAAGAAGAGATAGACATGCTCAAAATGGTTTATGATACACCTGTGGAGGCTCAGTTCAAACTGATGGAAGAAGCAGGTCACAGCTCCTTTGATGTCAGGAAGTACATGGACCAGTACAAGCAGAAGATGAAAAAGACGGTCCGAGCTGCGATGGATGAGGAAGTTTTCTACGGAAACATAGTAACAGTTCCTGCCTATGGTGTGGGGGACGTAGCACATCACATCTCCCAGTCCATGTTCAATATGACAAAGGATGATGTCGTAATGGAAGCCATCAATGTTGTCTCGAACGTTCTCGAGGGCACCATGAACAATGCCATGGGTAATTTCAGGGACGAGTACTCTCCGTTGACCATTGCAACGGATGCTACAGCAGCTGCAACTACCAAGATTCTCTGGATGGACGGCTTTACCACAATGATGGTGCTGGATCTGCTTGTGAAAAGATTCCACAACCTGGTACTCACCAATCCAAGAAGAGGTGCCGCGGCCGAGCTTCACAATGTGGATTTCATTGATCTTATTGAGAAAGGTGAGCGTATAATCGACCACAAGCCAAGGGGTGCAGGCGGAATGGTACAGGGTATTAATATTGACCTGAGTCCTATCGAAAAAAGTGAGATCCTGAATAACCCGCAACGCTACACTTATCCTGCATGTGCTATTACTGTCAGGTTCTCGGCACTCATGCGTCTTGCGGATTTCCCATGCCTGCTGACAAGTGAACCTGTGACTGCGACCATGATGACCAATATCATCGCACTTCACAAGGAAGAGGCACATTCACCTGCACGTGTATGTAAGTTCTGTTCAGCCAACTACTTCGACTACAAGTGCGGATACTGCAACTGGACGGAGGCAGTTTGATCGAAGTTGTGCCTGAAACAGGCACATTTCGGTTTTTGGGAGGTGAAGTATGGTGGAGATCAGTTTGCTCAGGAGGTCGATCGCAGAGCTCATAGGAACCTATGTCCTTGTGTTCCTGGGTACGGGGTCCGTAGTTACGGCAGTGTTGCTGATCGAGGGAGCAGAACTACTGCCAGGTAATACTTTTAGTATCGGCCTGGATATTGCAGCTTGGTTTGCAATCGGTATGGCCTTTGCGATCGCTATTGTGGCTATGATATATGCTTTCGGACATATTTCGGGAACACACATCAATCCGGCTGTCAGCATCGCATTGTGGGCTACAGGAAGATTCCCCACTAAAGACATGGTCGGATACATTGTTGCCCAGCTTATTGGTGCAAGTCTTGCTTCCTTCAGCATAGTTGCTATACTTGGTTCACGTGCGGTCGCAACAGGTCTTGGCGCGACAGCCATGTTCGCCGGTGTAAGTTACGGCCAGGCTATATTATGTGAAACGATTGCAACGTTCTTTTTAATGCTGACAATAATGGGAACTGCGGTTGATAACAGGGCTCCGGCTGGTTTTGCAGGTCTGGCAGTGGGCCTTGTGGTTGCCGCAGATGTGACGGTTGTGGGTAACATCACAGGCTCGTCGCTTAATCCTGCGCGCACCTTCGGCCCTTATCTGGCGGATTTCCTGCTGGGAGGTGAAAATTTCTGGTGGCAGTTCCCGATTTACATTATCGGACCGATTGCAGGTGCCCTGATTGCGGCTTTTGTATATGATTATGTATCAGGGGTAAAAGAACTTGAATGAAAAGAGCAGCAATCTGCTCTTTTGTTTTTATCATTTATTATTTATTATTTATTATTCACCAGATCTTTTCACTTGACCGGCATACAGATATCGAGTATATGATGCTTTTCCGGATGTTCTTCCGGCGAATTCAGATATATCTCATAGCTTGCCCGGGACAGATCAATTTTAAGGTCATTTTGTACCACCCACTCAACTATCTTTTCCCAGGCAGGAGCATATTCATGAGGGCCTGTCAGTTCCACACGCATCATCACGTACTTACCTCCGGGAAGTTTTTTCTTTTTTATGTCTCCTTCAACCTGCACATCGTCTGCAATGGTCATGCATACATCCAGTTTGAGCTCTTCAGGAGCTGTGGTACCCGGGTCATCATAGTATGCAGAAATCAAAAGAGTGTCCGGTCCCATCAATTGCTTCGGACCTGCCCAGCTGAAAAGCCTGCCGAACAGTTCTTCGAAGACACCGGCATTTCCCAGATAGTTACCGACAAATGAAACACATGCTGCATTCCTTTCTTCCAGTTCTGTTATTTCCGGATCGTTTATTATTTCCAAACTTATCACCAATCTTTAACTTCAAACATTCTCTGCCATATGGCTATAAAAGCACATGCCAAGGTGGGTGAAAGTAATTTCTATTTGGCCAGAGGCGAAAAGATATGCAGTAAATTACACTTTCACCCTGCTAGGGTAATTTTATTAGTTATTATCCACCTTCTATCCGATAATATGGAAATAAGATCCCTTGATATTCCGGAAGAGGTCCTTCAATTCTATCTGGATTCCGGGATTGAGAAACTGTACCCTCCCCAGGCAGAAGCTATCGAGAAAGGCTTACTTGACGGGAAGAACATCCTTGCTGCCATTCCCACCGCATCGGGAAAGACGCTGCTGGCAGAGCTTGCCATGCTCAAGTCCATCTCAAAGGGTGGTAAGGCGTTATACATAGTACCGCTGCGAGCCCTGGCATCGGAGAAGTTCGATCGTTTCAGGGAATTTTCATCCATAGATCTGAAGAACGGAAAGGATAGAGGGGTCAGGGTCGGTATATCCACAGGGGATTTCGAATCAAGGGACGAGTGGCTTGGCTCTAACGATATCATCGTGGCCACATCCGAGAAGACTGATTCTCTCCTGCGTAACGGGACAGCATGGATGGAAGAGATTACCACTATTGTAGTGGATGAGGTACACCTGCTGGATTCTGCTAACAGGGGTCCCACTCTTGAAGTAACGCTCACCAAACTAATGAAGCTCAATCCCGAATGCCAGATCATCGCGCTGTCGGCAACCATCGGAAACGCATATGAAGTTGCGGACTGGCTCGGTGCGGGGCTTGTACGTAGCGAATGGAGGCCTACTGATCTGCGGGAAGGCGTTTATTATGGTGGGAACATAAATTTCAGGGGTTCCCAGAAACTTATCGCAGCTTCCTCCAAGGATGATGCTATCAACATAATTCTTGATACCCTTGAAGATGGGGGACAGTGCCTTGTATTTGAGAGCAGCCGCAGGAACAGTGTCGGATTTGCCAGAAGAGCGGGTGCGAAGGTATCCCAGTTACTTGACAGGCCCACACGTGATGCGCTTGACAGTATCGTCGAGCAGGTTCTTGAAAACGGTGAGACAGAGGCTTCAAAAGTACTGGCCCAGTGTATCAGGAACGGTACGGCCTTCCATCATGCGGGATTGAACTCGGCTCACAGAAGACTCGTGGAGGATGGTTTCCGGGAAAATAAGATTAAGGTCATATGCAGTACACCAACACTTGCGGCGGGTCTTAATCTGCCTGCAAGACGGGTTATCATCAGGAGTTACAAACGTTTCGATTCGAACTTTGGCATGCAGCCAATCCCGGTCCTTGAATACAAACAGATGGCAGGCCGGGCAGGGCGTCCTCACCTTGATCCTTACGGAGAATCGGTACTGGTCGCAAAATCATATGGTGAGATGCAGCAGTTGTTCGACAACTACATCGACGCCGATGCGGAGGACATCTGGTCAAAACTTGGTGCAGAGAATGCTCTGAGGACCCATATACTGTCCACTATCGTTAACGGCTTTGCAAACGCCCGTGACGGCCTGATGGAATTTATCGAAGCCACGTTCTTTGCCCACCAGAACGATACATGGGGACTTATGGAGGTTGTTGATGACTGTATTGATTTCCTGAAAGAACATGATATGCTCAAAGGTGATACACGGCTTGTGGCCACACCCTTTGGAAACCTTGTGTCCATGCTTTACGTTGATCCGCTATCGGCAGCAACTATGCTGGATGGGCTGGACAAAGCGGAAAATATCACCGAACTTACGTTGATGCATCTGGTCTGCAAGACACCTGATATGCGGCAGCTCTACCTGAGGTCCGGTGATTACGAACTGATCAATGATTTTGTCATCACGCACGCGGAGGAGTTTTCCGAGATACCGAATCAGTTCAAGGATACCGATTACGAATGGTTCCTTGCTGAGGTTAAGACTGCTCTTCTTGTGCTGGACTGGATAAACGAGCGGCCAATGGACGACATTAGTAAGAGTTTCAATGTGGGTGAAGGAGACATACATGCCCTCGCGGAGTTATCCGAATGGCTCATGCACTCACTCTCGCGCCTTGCCAGGGTCCGGGGACATCCTGCTGCTGACATGGCGGGCATGCTTGAGAAGAGGATCCACTATGGTGCACGGCCGGAACTTATGGAACTGGTGGGGATACGGGGTATAGGAAGGGTACGTGCCCGCAGGCTCTATGACAGTGGTCTTAAGACGGTTGAAGACATCAGGAAGGCCGATCCTGCCGTAATCGGAAAGCTTATCGGTACGAAGACCGCCGGGAAGCTGCTCAGGGAAATCGGTATGCACATCGATATAGATCCCGGAAACCCCGATGATGTCGGTTCGAAAACAATGGATTCACTTATCGGGAATGAGCAGAGTACTTTCAGCGACTTTGAAAAGTGAATATTCCGGAAATTATTGCTTAAAATTAGCTTTTTTGAAGAATCTATATATAATGAAGCTGTATTAATCTGCACGATATTCTAAATAGTGATCATATTCAAGTAAATCATATTCAAGTAAATCATATTCAAGTAAATCATATTCAAGGGATCATCATGCTTTACAAAAGACTATCAGAACTAAGCGGGGAAGAAAAAGATAAGCTCATCAATCGCGGAGGAGAGCTTGCGGATGTCGGGGAAACAGTAGCTTCCATCATACGGGACGTAAAGGACAACGGAGACGAAGCCCTCCGCAGCTATACGAAGAAGTTTGACAGGGCTGATATCGGGGCAATTGAGGTCTCAAAAGATGAGATTGAGGAAGCTGTCAGCAGTATTGACAAGTCTTTACTCAAACATCTCGAGTTCGCTGCTGAGAATATCCGTAAGTTCCACCAGGCACAGATGCCCGAAAAGATGTGGTTCATGGAGTTATCTCCGGGAATTGAACTCGGGCAGAAGTTCACTCCCCTTGAGAGTGTGGGTGCATACGTGCCCGGAGGCAGGGCTTCCTATCCATCCACTGCACTTATGACAATAATCCCTGCAAGAGTTGCAGGTGTTAAACGCGTGGTCATGTGCACTCCTCCGGGTCCTGACGGTAAGGTGAATCCCCTCACCCTTGCAGCAGCAAAAGTTGCGGGTGCGGACCATGTTTACAGGATAGGCGGGGTCCAGGCTGTAGCTGCAATGGCATATGGTACTGAGAGCGTTGATCAGGTTTCCAAGATAGTCGGTCCCGGAAATGTATTTGTCACCGCTGCAAAGATGCAGGTGCGTGATATGGCCGAGATCGATTTCCCGGCAGGACCCAGTGAAGTACTGATAATTGCCGATGACACGGCCGATGCTGCAATGGCTGCATCCGATATCATTGCACAGGCAGAGCATGACCCGAATTCCGTTTCCGTACTTGTGACATCATCCGAAAAACTGGCAGAAGATGTTCACAGGGAAGTACTGGAACAGGCCTCAAAGGCTGCAAGATCGGATATTGTGAATGCGTCTCTTGAGAATGCTGCAGTACTGGTAGCAGATTCAATGGAGAGCTGTATCGAATTCTCCAATGATTTTGCCCCTGAACATCTGGAGATTATGGTGGAGAACTCCGATTCGGTTCTCAGCGATATTGATAACGCAGGCTCTGTGTTCGTGGGTAACTATGCACCTGTGCCTGTTGGGGATTATGCATCCGGTACCAATCACGTCCTACCGACTGCGGGGTATGCCAAAATGTACTCCGGTCTGAATATATTACATTTCCTGAAGTGTGCCAGTATACAGAGGATAAGTAAAGAAGGTCTTGAAACTTTGAAAGATTCTGTAATCTCAATTGCCGAGGAGGAAGGTCTCATGGCACACGCAGAGTCAATAAGAACTAGGTTCAGGAACTAACAATCCTTTTTTTTTGTCCTGTAAATCGGTAATTATTTAATAGGTAAGCACATACACTAATTTAGTAAGTTCTTCACCTGAAGGACTTTAAGTGAGGAAGTTTCATGAAGATCAGAGTTGTAAGTTCGCGAGAGGAGATACCAAATCTGAATCCAAACGAGAAGGTAATTCATCTTGCTTTCAGACCATCAAACAAAGATATTTTTTCCTTGGTACAGACATGTCCCAAAGTAGAGGTCATACAGATACCAAGTTCATATCGCCGTACGGTTTCCAAATCGATCGAGATGTTTCTGGAAATGCAGGGAATAAAACTGATCGAAGGGGATGTATGGGGTCACAGAAAGGATATCAATGAGTACTACAGCGTATCTCCGGCGCTTCTTGATAAGATCAAGGAGCTCAAATCCGAGGGTATGTCGGATGAAGAGATAGTAAACAAGCTGGAACGTGAGGGCAAGCTGAACAGGGATATGCTCTTTTACATACTGAGCAAGAAATAACCCTGACTCGGTGACCACTTAATTTAAACGGTACTGTCTTGCATACCTGTCTTACCGGTGGATGGTCATCGATGGTGGAATCTAGAGAACAGTTCTGGAAATCAGGGACGGGGATATAAAGGAATTTCACAATTTATTTTCAGAAACACTCTTTTAACCTTTTTATTCAATGATTTTATGAATCATCCATATTGACTTTTAAATTGGATTTTTCAGATGATTCTTTTTAAATCTATTTCAAGCGTATGAATTAACAATAATTGTTCTCATCGTAATAGCTCACCGATGTTTGTGTACAAAACTTTGATTTTATGATGGAGGCAGTCAATTAAATATGGGATTGATCGAGGTATTTTCGCCTGATATATATGATGTCATTCTGTTCTATCTTGGAATTGTAATTCTGATCGCAGTGTTGTTTCCAAGATTCCTGTCAGACTATATAATCACCGAACCTGTTGTCTATCTTTTAATAGCAGTGGCTGTATTCTCCATTTTCCCTGTAAGTCCGCTTCCCCATCTGGGAGAAGCTCCTGTCCTTGGCAAAAGACTTACCGAAATGGGTGTGATTATCTCACTTACAGCTGCGGGACTCAAACTTACGCGACCTTTCTCCTGGCATAGCTGGCGCTATGCAGCAAGGCTTCTGATCATAACCATGCCTCTGACAATCGCTTTGATAGCTTTATTAGGATGGAGATTCCTTGGACTTGCACCTGCCACCGCAGTACTTCTGGGGGCTGTGCTTGCTCCAACTGACCCGGTACTGGCTTCGGACATTCAGACCACACCTCCGCAAAGCGAAGATCATTCAAATACAAGACTTGCACTGACCACTGAAGCCGGATTAAACGACGGTCTTGCCTTCCCTTTTACCAATATGGCAATTGCCATGGTGCTGGTGGGGAGTAGTCCCTCACTCTGGTTCGCTGACTGGCTGATAATGGATTTCTTTTACAGGATTATCGTAGCCACTCTCATAGGTCTGGCTACGGGCTGGCTTCTGGCCAAAATAATATTTAACTGTCCAAAACCCGAATGTCACAGTTCAGCCATATCTGTAGGTCTGTTGACAATAAGCCTTACACTGCTGCCTTATGGCCTGGCTGAGATTTTTAATTCATACGGTTTTATCACGGTTTTTGTAGCAGCCTGCGCTTTCAGATATCAGGAAACCACCCATGAACATCTTAACGTCCTGCATGATTTCTCGGAAGAGATAGAAAGAACTCTTATAGTCATCCTTTTTACAATACTGGGGATATATATCAGCCACGGCTTCATAAATGATTTCCAGTGGTACATGCTCCCGGCCGCATTATTGATAATAATGGTCATACGGCCGCTGACAGGCCTTATAGGCCTTGCAGGAACAGAGCTTCGCAGATCCAGAAAATATATAATTTCATTCTATGGTATCCGTGGGATCGGGTCCATATACTATCTGCTCTATGCCTTTGACCATGCAGGGTTCGAACAAAGCAGGGAAGCCCTTGCCATTGTCACCACGGTGATCGTACTGTCAGTGTTCATACACGGACTGTCCGCCAGGCCTGTTATGGACAGATGGGCTCCCGAATAAAGTTCAAAAAAAATGGGTCATTTGATCTCGTTCAGATCCGCATTTACAGCATCCCGTAATCGTTCGCGAAGGTCCGGGATTGCAGACAGAGCACGCTCCCAGTCTGGAAGAAGTTCATCTGAAGGATTTTCCAGATAATGGTCTCCTGCGCCCATCAGTATGTCGGCAAACAGATCCACGTATTTCTCTTCCAGGTGCCTGCTGTAGTGAAGACCGTTACAGATGGCATCGGCATTGTATTGCCTGATGAGGTCCTGGGCGGATCTCCTGTATTTTACCTGGACCCCTCTTAAGAAGGTATCAGATACGTTTGTGCTTGTGGTCTCGTTCACAATACGCAGGAAGGTGACCATAATATCGTTTACCATCTTGCCAAGTCCTTCGGAGGGACTGCTTCCCATTTCCTTGTGCTTGTGATCGTAGAATCCAAGATCTGTCTGGCATACCTTCTTCATGGTCGTGTTCCTGTATATCTCAGCAAGCAAACCGACTTCAAGTCCCCAGTCTGAAGGTACCCTGATGTTAAGAGCCAGGTCCCTTGTAAAGGCAAATTCGCCAGAAAGTGTGTACCTGAAGGCCTGCAGGAATTCAAGCGTTTCTGATTCATACTCCACGTCCTTGGCAAGTGTATCCAGGAGAGGACGCACGAAGAGACGGTAGACCCGCCCGTGCATGGTCTTCTCGTCAAGCTTAATCCTGGCGTAATATCCTTTATTGAAATAGAAGTTGAGCTGCGGGTTCATTATCGGGTAAAGCATCTTGGCAGGAAAGTCCTTGTTGTATGTCACGATGTCAGCATCGTGCAGCACAATCGCATAAGCATAGAGACTTGCAATCCCAATTGCTATCCATGCATCCTTTCCCTTGCCGCTGAAAGCCGTGATGTCCAGTTCGTTATCCTTCATCTCATTGATGACATTGGAGATACGAGGTCCGTTGCACCAGACGATCATGTTGTCCAGTTCCAGTCTATTGAAAAATTCCACCGTGGTCCTGTACTGTTCCTGATCATCAGCCGCAAGTGCCACAACTACTTTTTTAATGTATGCACATTTGTTCAGCTCGTTTATGATGTGTGTCAGGGGTGGATTCTCTATCTCCTGATACAACATCGGTATTACCACGACTGCAGGCCGTATAAAGGACAGGTCATGCAGGTGTTGTGATATTCTCTCGGTATCGCTGTAGAAATTATGTATCGTTGTGATCTTTTCCTGATAGAAGTCCATTATTCTCCCACCCAATATCAGTTGAATATGGATAAAACGCTCTTACTGTAATTAATATTGTTGTTTAAGAACATAAAAGATACCTATGTTCAATCTTTACCGGAACAACGAATATATAAGTTGAAGTTTCATTAGAATCAAAATAAGACAGACAGGATTTCACTAACATGACCCGATATGGAAAAGTTTATTTGGTTGGCTCAGGGCCCGGAGACCCCGAGCTTATGACACTGAAAGCCCGCAGATTGCTGGACTCTGTTGATGTTGTGGTCTATGACCAGCTTCCTGGAAAGGCGATAATTGATTCCATCCCTGAAAAGACGGAGAAGATCAACGCAGGAAAGCATGCAGGAAATCATACCTTAAAACAGGATGAGATCAATGCGCTGATAATCGAGAAAGCAAAGGAAGGAAAGAGTGTTGTGCGCCTGAAGGGAGGAGATCCCTACATGTTCGGACGAGGTGGAGAGGAAGCCCAAGAACTCATCGAAGCGGGAATTGAATTCGAAGTAGTGCCCGGTATCACATCTGCAGTAGCCGTTCCTGCATATGCTGGTATACCAGTCACTCACAGGGATCATGCTTCCATGGTAACCTTTGTTACGGGTCATGAGGATCCGACAAAGGATGAGAGCGCCCTCGACTGGGAAACCCTTGCAAAGTTCCAGGGTACACTGGTTATCTTTATGGGTGTAAAGATGCTTGAAAGAAATGTCAACGAACTGATGAAATACGGCAAGGACCCGAAAACCCCTGTGGCACTTATAGAAAAGGGAACACGCCCGGACCAGAGGGTCACCGTGGGTGTACTGGAAAATATAGCCAACCTTGCAAAAGAGAGAGGCGTCAAGGCCCCTGCCATCACAGTGGTAGGCGATGTCGTACAACTTCACGGGGAACTTGGCGAGCAGATACTTCCGGCTTCGGCCTTTGAGTGAGGTGTGCCTGTGAGTGAAATGTCCGGGAAACCAAAAGTGGCTATCATGAGACCCGAGAGGTACATGGCAAAATCAAAGGAGCTTGCAGAATCCATGGGATTTGAAGCTGTCATGGTGCCAATGGTCGAGATCACGGAAATGAAGGATGAAGGGTTCGACGGTTTTGTGGAAAGAGTACTCGAGGGCAGCTCTGATTATGTCATCTTCACCAGTGCCAATGGTATAGATTTCACTCTGAAAAAGATTCAGTCGGAGTCCGTAGATAAGTTCATAGGAGCTTTGAATTCCACAAATGTCGTGGCCATAGGTCCCACAACCCGCAAGGCACTTGAAGAGATGGGAATTGCTGTCATGGGAATGCCGGGAGTATTTAGTTCAGAGGGCATTGTCGACTATCTCTGTGATGATGTGAAAGGTAAAGTGATAGATACCGCCAGGAGTTTCTATGGCTCGACACTGCTCACAGAAGGTCTGCGCAAATGCGGTGCTACGGTCTATGAGACCAATGTCTACACTCTTGAAAAACCGGAAGGTGCTGAGCAGGACAAGCTCATCGAGTCTGCGTTGAATGGCGAAATAAGGGTGTTCGCCTTCACGAGTTCCATGATGGTGCGCAACTTCATAGAACATGCCAGAAACCGTGGTCAGGAAGAAGAGACTATCCGGGCGCTTAACAGGTCCCTGGTGGCTGCCATAGGTGGTCCCACTGGAAATACGCTTGAAGATTACGGTATAAATGTATCAGTTATCCCCGATAGGTTCACTTTTAAGGATGTATTGAAAAAGGTTCAGGAAGAACTTTCCTGAATTAAATTTTACTGCTGTTCAGCTCTTTTTATATTTTTATTTCTCCAGCAAAATATCCGGAAGTATACCACAGATATAATATAGTATGACTATATAGGTGATCGCATATCACATATATCTGGCCGGTTTTTATTATTCCAGTTCAGGGAGCGTTATAATGATAGGCATTTCAAAACTATACTGCAGAACCGTAGAACCTTCTGACGCGTTGCGCTACGGCCGTGAATCAAAAAAACTTCCCTCCCACCTGCTCCAGTTTTCCAAAGATAAGAAACCCGTTGTCGTTTGGAACGTGACCAGACGCTGCAACTTAAAATGTGTTCACTGCTATGCCCACTCTAAGGATATTGAGTACCAGGATGAGCTCAGCACCGAACAGGGAAAGGAACTCATAGATGACCTTGCGGAATTTGGCAGCCCCGTAATCCTTTTCTCAGGAGGAGAGCCCCTGATGCGCAAGGACCTTACCGAACTTGCAGCCTATGCGACCTCAAAGGGTATCCGTGCGGTCATTTCAACCAACGGTACTCTAATAAGCGAGGAAAAAGCCCGCGAGCTCAAGGAAATAGGTCTCTCCTATGTAGGGATATCCCTGGATGGTATGAGAGAGACGAATGATAAGTTCAGGGGAGTAGAGGGAGCCTTCGATAAAGCCCTGCAGGGGGTACGTAACTGTCAGGCAGCGGGTATCAAGGTGGGCTTGCGTTTTACCATTAACCGGCACAATGTAGAGGATATTCCCGAGATATTCGATCTGCTTGAAAAGGAGAACATTCCTCGTATCTGTTTCTACCATCTGGTATACTCAGGCAGGGGCTCTGATATGAGAGAAGAAGACCTTTCCCTTGAAGAATCCAGGGAGACCGTCGACCTGCTTATAGACAGGACTCGGGAGCTTCATGCAAAGGGTAAGATGGTCGAGGTACTCACAGTTGACAATCATTGTGACGGTCCATATATCTACCTGCGCCTCTTGAAAGAAGATCCTGAGCGTGCGGCAGAGGTACTTGAGCTGCTTCAGATGAATCGTGGCAATTCCACTGGAATCGGTATAGGCTGCGTTTCATGGGACGGTTCAGTTCATCCGGACCAGTTCTGGAGACATTACAGTTTTGGAAATGTCAAAGAAAGAAAGTTCAGTGAGATATGGACCGATACGTCCGATCCCCTGATGGCAGGTCTGAAAGACCGCAAGCCTCTGATCAAAGCCAATGCTGACAGATGCGCAAACTGTAAATGGTTTGACGTCTGCAACGGAAACTTCCGTGTCAGAGCCGAGGCTGTGCACAATAACATCTGGGCTGATGACCCTGCATGTTATCTGAGCGATGAAGAGATCGGGTATAGTGAAAATAAATAACCCCTTTTTCTTTTTTTCACTTTTCTTAATTCACATATATGGTGCCATGTAGCTGAGATACACGTATGTCAGCGTACCGGCTATCATAGCAAGCAGCGCCAGTTTCATGGCGAGTTGTACCAGCATTGCGTTCACTTCCTGTTGTGGTTTTAGTAAACTACAATAGTAACGCTGGCCTGTCCAAATATAAAAGGGATATGGCACCGATCGTGCCATATAGAAGAGAATCCTGTTCAGACTTCAATGCAGTTCTGCCATACACCGTGTATGTTACAGTATTCCAGTGCACAGAATGCCTTGAAATCATCAATGTTGTTCACGTGGAATGTACCTACAGGCTCTGTGTGCACAGGTTCGAAATTCATCCTGCCAAAGTCAATTGTCTGACCCTTCTTTGTGATACCGTAAAGCTCGACCCATTCGATATGGTGCTCAACGGTATTCGGGTGCGGGACCTCTTTGCCGACTACCACGCGTACAAAATCAGCGTTTGCTTTTCCATGTCCTCTGATAATCTCTATTTCAGGGACATGTTTCTCTTTACCTTCTTCTTCCTTTCCTTTGAGTATTTCTCCGAAATTCATTGTTTTACCTCTATGTGTTTATTCTTCTGATGTTGGTTCGTTGAATGTTCTTGCTGCCATTTCCCTGTCAAGCATGAAAAGCCCGTTGCCTTCGTTTCCTACAAGTTTCAACTTGGCTATGATCTCATTATCGTTTCCTTCTTCTTCTATCTGTTCTGTTACGAACCACTGAAGGAAGATCTGTGTAGCATAATCCTTTTCCTCATTTGCAAGGTCTACGAGTTCGTGTATGGACCTGGTGATGAACTGCTCATGCTTAAGGGTAGCTTCGAACATCTCCAGCACAGTTCCAAACTCGGATGGCGGTTTCTCGATAGCTTCGAGTATTACCTTTTCTCCCTGTTCGTTAAGATAATCGTATATCTTCATTGCATGTGTCATCTCTTCCTGGTATTGCACCATGAACCAGTTTGCAAATCCGTCAAGTCCGACATTGCTACAGTGTGCGGACATGGACATGTACAGATATGCCGAATACATTTCTTTATTGATCTGTTCATTCAAAGCACTGGTCATTTTTTCACTTATCATTTCACTCCTCCTTTGAAACTGTTTTACAATAATAGGTCGTTTGTAGATCGTCTGGCGGATTGTTCCATGATAGAAGCTGTAATATTCTTATGGCATAATCTTCCGGACACTATACATAATAAGAGGTTCAGTATCCGTGTCTATCCAATGCCACTGTCGTATATTCAACAATCCGTCACCTGTGGACTTAAAATCCAGAACGCCCCTGTCTTCAATTAGATAGATTTACATAAAGTGTTTTCGGTGTCTGACTTTATTGTAGAAGTCTTCTTTTAGTCTTCTTTTCTTGCAGTTTCCCTGTTAATTAAAGTAAGATTCGCAAAATTAATATAGCATGGCGTATGACCCACAAATAGGCACATGCCTGCCTGTGTCAGGATTACAGTAGTTAAATGTCAGTATCTGTTTGCCATCCAATTCAGCATGCTTCATTCGTACACCAATTGCTTGCTATTGACTCCACCGGGGCAAAGCTCCTGGAAAAGGTACAAAAGCTGTAGTTCCTGGCCACAATCTTTCGTACAGGCATGTGTTCTCTGTAGCCCGTAGCTGGGACTTTTTAATGGTGGCTGCCCTGAGCCGTTTAACTGAAATATATATGTTCTATACAGGATATGATGAGCTGTGCAGTCCTGTGTAAAAGGACTACCAGTTTGGTATCCTGCTAGCAAAATAGCTGCAAACATTTAACTATATGTTTAAATAATCTTAGACCACTGTAGGATAAAAAACACTATCACAATATAATATTTATCGGAGAGTTCTAATGACGGTTCCCAAAGAATATATTCCCCATGAGATCGAGCCAAAATGGAAAAAGGCATGGGATATGTCTATGTACCATTTCGACTGGAATGACAGTACAAGACCCCAGTACATTATAGATACACCTCCTCCATACCCGACCGGTAATTTCCATATCGGAAACTCCCTGAACTGGTGCTATATCGATTTTGTTGCACGCTATAAAAGAATGTGCGGCTACAATGTTATGTTCCCCCAGGGCTGGGACTGCCATGGTCTTCCCACTGAGGTAAAGGTTGAGGAGATTCATGGCATAACCAAAAATGCAGTTCCAAGGGAAGAGTTCAGGCGTATGTGCCGGGAACTTACCAGAGGAAACATAGAGAAGATGCGTGAGACCATGCTGAATCTCGGCTTCTCCACCGACTGGAGCAACGAGTTTGTCACAATGGAGCCTGAGTACTATTCCAAGACCCAGAGGTCTTTCAGGAAGATGTATGATATGGGTCGTGTGTATCAGGCGGAGCATCCTGTCAACTGGTGTCCCAGATGTGAAACGGCAATCGCCTTTGCAGAGGTCGAGTATGAAGCAAGGGATACTAAACTGAATTTCCTGAATTTCGATAAAGTCAAAATAGCAACAACAAGACCGGAACTGCTTGCTGCATGTGTGGCGGTCGCAATCAACCCTGAGGATGAGCGCTACAGCGGACATGTGGGTAGCAATGTCAAAGTGCCGATCTTTGGCCATGAGGTTCCTGTAATCGGTGATAAGGAAGTCGATCCTGCCTTTGGTACCGGTGTTGTCATGATCTGTACTTTCGGTGACAAGCAGGATGTTCGCTGGTGGATGGAACACGAACTCCCGCTTCGTAAGGCTATTGATAAGAACGGTCTGATGACCTCCATAGCCGGAAAGTACGAGGGAATGACCATTCCCGAGTGTAAGGATGCGATTATCCGGGATCTCGAGGCAGAAGGCTATCTCTTCGAGCAGAAGACACTTGACCAGAATGTTGGTATGTGCTGGCGCTGTGATACTCCTATCGAGATACTTTCCGAAAGACAGTGGTTTGTCAAGATCGATACCGATGCAGTGGCAGAGGCTGCGGATGAGGTCAAGTGGCTTCCGGAATACATGAAGGTAAGACTTGAGAACTGGATCGGGACCATGGAATGGGACTGGTGTATCTCACGCCAGAGACTTTTTGCAACACCGATACCCGTATGGTACTGTAAGGAATGTGGCGAGACCGTTGTTGCAAAGGAAGAATGGATGCCTATCGACCCGACCCAGCAACAGCCTCCGGTAGCATGTAGTTGTGGATGTAAGGATTTCGAAGCCGAGGAAGACGTACTGGATACCTGGATGGATTCTTCGATCACCGCACTGCACGTATCCGGATGGCTCTCTGATCACGGAATGAGACTGCCCACACAGCTGCGTCCGCAGGGCCACGATATCATACGTACATGGGCATTCTATTCACTATTGCGTTCCATGGCACTTACAGGCAAGAGGCCGTGGGACTCGATCCTCATCAATGGTATGGTTCTGGGTGAGGATGGTCATAAGATGAGCAAATCTCTTGGCAATGTCATCTCTCCTGAAGAGGTCATCAAGGATTACAGTGCCGATTCATTCAGGCAGTGGGCTGCAATAGGCGGTTCTCCCGGATCCGATGTCATGTTCCGCTGGAAGGATGTGGTTTCAGCATCAAGATACTTTACCAAGACCTGGAGTATCTACAGGTTCGCAATGAGTCATCTTGAGGATTATAAACACTCTGAAATGGATATCAATGAACTGAAAGTCGTTGACAGATGGCTCCTGAGCAATCTCAACAGGCTTATCAGATCTGTAACCGACAGCATGGATGATTACCAGTTCGATGAGGCCTTCAAGGCAATACGTGGATTCACATGGGATATCCTTGCGGACAACTATATCGAACTTATCAAGGCTCGTTTGTACGGGGATGATGAAGAGGCAAAGAAGGCTGCAAAGTACACTCTCTTTGTGACCATGGATTCCCTTGCAAAGATGCTGGCGCCCTTTGCTCCGTTCTTCTCCGAAGAGATGTTCTCAAGACTGGGTGAAGGAAGCGTACATGTCCAGTCATGGCCTAAGGTCCGGGAGGAGCTTATTGATAAGGACATCGAGCTTTCCGGTGATTTCATAAAAGACGTTGCAAGCAATGTCAGAAGATACAAGTCCGAGAAAGGTATGGCATTGAACACAGCCCTTGAGAAGATAGAGATCTACGGTGTCAGTATGGACACAAGCGATCTTACAGGTGTGACTAATTCCCCGATAGAGATGATCGAGGGAGAGCCTGACTTCGAGCACGTACCGGTCAATGTTAAACCCAACATGGGCAAGATCGGTCCTCTTTTCAGAGGAAAGGCCAAGGCCATCATCGATGCTCTGGCAGATGAGAATCCGAGGAAGATCGCCGATGAGGTTGCAAAGGGTAAGATCACTGTGAATGTTGACGGTGAGCTCGTCGAGCTTGAACCGGATCATGTAGAGATCGAGAAGGAAGTTGTCTCCGCGGGAAGATCCGTTGATGTGCTTGATGTCAGCGGTGTCCCTGTAGTGATCGTAAGATAATATTTTTGAATATGGAAGGTCACGGAATTGATCCGTGTCTCTTCCGCGCAAACTTTAAAACTCACGCGATCATAGTCAATTTCAGTTACAATATCCTGCTTCCAGGTGATTAGTTGAAAGTAAAATCCAGGGTGCAAATAAGGAAATCAGAAAAGAACAAATTGTTAAAGGAATTGAGATCCACTTTCGGTGATGCGGTAGATACGTTTGCTGACAAGAGGTTTGAAACGGCTACAGCTGACGATATACCTATTGTTATGATAGAAGGGGAAGTGGTTCTCTTTAAAATAGGAGATAATTATTTCCCGACTGTTAAGGGAGTACTCCAGCTCGGTCTCAGGAGCAACCTTGTTACTGTGGATGCCGGAGCCGTACGCTTTGTTGTCAATGGTGCCGATGTCATGTGTCCGGGAATCGTTTCTGCGGATGATGACATAGAGCCCGACGATCCTGTGATAATAATAGAAGAAACCCACAAGAAGCCACTTGCGATCGGTACCGCCCTGATGCCGGGAGATCAGATGAATGCAAGTTCCGGTAAGGCTGTAAAATCTGTTCACTATGTGGGTGACAAGTTGTGGAACCTTGACATCTGAAAGAAATAATTAATATACAATGACAGGGAATATAATTAAAGCAAGAGTCTGAAGCACCTGTCCGGTAACAATTTAAGTAGTATCGATATTATTATAAGCATCAATGTTTTTGAATACATGAGGGCGCATTATGGCAAAGATCATGAATAAAATATTTGGCGGCAGTGCTAAACCCACAACCGTTGAGGATGAATACACGGAACTGGATCTCACCAAGTATGAAGAAGTGCTTGATGAAGAACCTGCAGAAACCTATATCAGGGTAGCAGAGCTGACAAACCTGAATGAGCTGACATCACTTAAAAGAGAGATATATGACGGTAACATCGTGATGATAGATATCTCAAACATAAAAGCTGATAAACTTCTGCTTGACCGTGCATTAAAGGACCTCAAGGAAGTAGTCACTGACGTTCACGGCGATATTGCAGGAATTAAGGATGACCAGGTTCTTGTAACGCCAACAGGCATCAAGATCGATAGATCAAAGATTCTTGGTGGAAGATATTGAGTGAAGAGAGTTCCTGCCGCAATTTTGTAACCACCATTTCCTGTCCGCTTTGTCATGAGGAGCTGATCATCAACTGGCAGGGTGATGATATTCCTTATTTTGGTGAGATAATGTACATTACCGCAAGGTGTGACTGTAGTTTCAGGTTTGCCGATACAATGATCCTGACACAGCGCGACCCGGTACATTATGAGCTAAAGGTGGAAGGGCTAGGAGATCTCAGCAGCAGGGTTGTTCGATCCACTTCAGGGACAATCCGCATACCTGAGCTGGGCATTGATGTGGAACCCGGTTCGGTATCCGAGTCATATGTGACCAATATAGAAGGTATAATGGACAGGATACTGGATGTGGTTATCACCGCAACCAAGTGGGCTAAGGAAGATGGAGACGAGGACAGAACTGCCAAGGGTCTTGAGATCCAGCAGATGCTCAGGGATGCGATGGACGGAAAACAGGAACTGACCGTTGTCATCGAGGATCCCATGGGTAACAGCGCTATTATCTCGGACAGGGCGGTATCAAGGACCCTGGATCCGGAGGAAGCTGCGGAGCTCAAGACCGGGATGATAGTCTTTGACACATCCTCATCCGAGATGGAAATGGATGCCTGCGCCCCCGATCATTCTATCACCGATTAAAGTTCCTTTTATTCTTCTTTTTTGATACTTTTGTTTTGATATCCATACTTATCAATCTATTTTTTGATGAAGGCCGAAACCTTAAATTATATTGCTGCCCGATACCTGACAATTAGTAATTTTAATTAACTGTGGGAGAAGTCAGATTTGCCAGAGGACGAATGTCAGTCGGTACAGATGCCATTGATCGGGGATGATGCTCCCTCTTTCAGAGCCAGGACAACCCTGGGGATGGTGGATTTCCCGGATGACTACAGGGGAAAATGGGTGATCTTCTTCAGCCATCCCGGAGATTTTACTCCGGTCTGTACCACCGAATTCGTAAGATTTGCCAGCATGCAGCAGGAATTTAAGGAACTCAATGCAGAGTTGCTCGGACTCTCGGTTGACAGCAATCAGTCTCATATCGCATGGCTTGAGGCTATCCGGGAAAAGGTGGTATACAAGGGACTTAAGAACGTTGATGTTATGTTCCCTGTTATCGAGGATCTTAGCCTGGAAGTCTCTAAAAAATATGGGATGATCCATCCTCACTCTAATTATACCCCGGACGAACTGCTTGAGAAGTTCGAGAGATCAGGCGGAAAACTGGATTTCCAGCAGTTCAGCACTGAGACCGTGCGTGCAACTTTTCTTATCGATCCGCAGGCCAAGATACGTGCAATGTTCTATTACCCGTTCTCCAACGGAAGGAATATGGACGAGATAAAGAGATTACTTCAGGCCATGCAAAAGTCCGATAGTGAGCACGTATATACTCCCGAGAACTGGCATCCCGGTGAGGACGTGATAGTTCCGAATCCACCTACATGGGTAGGGGCAAAAGAAAGGCAACAACAGGCAAAAGAAGACAAAAAATGCAATCCTTGGTTCCTGTGTCTGAAAGAAGATGAACAGGAATGAATTCTTTTTTCGATGATTTTACTCGCAGACTTTTCTCTGTCTTAAGTTCCGAAGGAAACGGCTATAAGCAATGTACTTGTTTATGTAGCCAAAATCAAGTTCATATCAGGTGACTTATATGGCAGAACAAGAGAAAGAGGCTGCACTGCCTTCAAAAGAAAATTTCAGCGAATGGTATAACGACATCCTGCAGAAAGGAGAGATCATGGATGTCCGCTATCCTGTAAAGGGATTATACGTTTGGTATCCTTTTGGTTTCAACCTCAGAAGAAACGTCTATGATCTGATCAGGCAACTCCTGGATGAGAATCACCAGGAAACAATGTTCCCTCTTCTGATCCCGGAAAACGAATTCATGAAAGAGGCGGAACACATCAAGGGTTTTGAGGACGAGGTCTACTGGGTTACCCACGGGGGTATGTCCCCGCTAGATGTAAAACTCGCACTGCGTCCGACCAGTGAGACTGCCATTTATCCGATGTACAAGCTGTGGGTCCGCTCCCATGCCGACCTCCCTCTCAGGCTATACCAGATTGTCAATACCTTCAGATATGAGACAAAGCACACACGTCCTCTTATCAGGCTGCGTGAGATCACATCCTTCAAGGAAGCTCACACGGTCCATGCCACATGGGACGATGCTGCGGCACAGGTTGATGAAGCTATCAGGCTGTATACTGAGTTCTATCGCAAGCTTGCGATTCCTGTTCTTGCTTCCAAAAGGCCTGACTGGGATAAGTTCCCGGGTGCGGATTATACCATAGCCACGGATGCGCTCATGCCCGATGGCAGGACTCTCCAGGTAGGCACAGCCCATCACCTGGGCGATAATTTTGCGAAGACCTTCGATATCCAGTACGAGGATGCCGAAGGTGAGCAGGTCTATGCTCATCAGACATGTTATGGCATTTCCGAGCGTTCCGTAGCAGCACTGATATCCATACACGGTGATGACAAGGGTCTTATGATGCCTCCTGAGGTAGCTCCGGTGCAGGTTGCGATCATTCCTATCATCTTCAAGAAAGCTGAGGATGTCCTCCAGGCCTGTGAAAAGGTAAAGGAGGAACTTGAAGCTGCAGGCATACGTGTTAAGCTGGATGCAAGTGACAACCGTCCGGGTGCCAAGTATTACAAATGGGAAATGAAAGGTGTGCCCGTAAGGCTTGAGCTCGGACCAAGGGACCTTAAGAAGAATGCGGCAATGCTTGTTCGCCGTGATACCGGAGAAAAACAGCAGGTGCCTTTGGACAATATAAAAGAGGAGGTCCTTTCGCTGTTCTCTGCCATCCAGGATAATCTCTATAAAACTGCTGAACAGGGACTTGAGAAGCGTATTATCAAATGCGAGAGCGTACCTGAGATCAAGAAGAACCTTGCCAGTGGTATTGCAAAGGTGTTCTGGTGTGGTGACAAGGAATGCGGACTCAAGCTCGAGGATGAGGTCGGTGCGGGAATCCTTGGAATTCCTTCTTCAGAGGATAAATGTCAGGGTAAATGTGTCGTATGTGATGGCGATGCTGACACCATGGTCTATGTTGCGAGGACCTACTGAGCCTCGCATACTTGTCTGGAAAATATCATATATACCCTCTAAAATAGGTTAGGTGATAAACATGGACTCCCTATCACCCGAGAATGCAAGGTTACCTGAGAACCCACTTTTCGTATGTGTTCTTGCCAACACCGAAACAGCCTATATAGAGGGTCTTTCGGCGGCAGGAAAAACTGCAAAGCTTACAGACTACACTCCGGCAGGAGATGCGGAAGTATTGTACAAGGGGACTATAATTGATATTCCCATCCTGCCAATGACACCTCCCTATGACACTCCCACTCCCGCACTCATAACAAGGGCTGCACTGCAGCTTACAGGTGTGCCTCACTTACTTGTGAACGCAGGCCTGAGGGTAATGCCTGCAAAGGAGGTTCCGCTTGTGGATATAGGGGGTCAGCCGGGTCTGGATATAAGGGGGCCTGTTGCGGTCATGGATGTTGAAAAGGCCTTTAATAATGCATTCAAACTGGGTCAGGAGCTTGCTGAGAAGCATGATTTTGTAATGATCGGTGAGAGTATACCCGCGGGTACAACAACGGCCAATGCGGTGTTGCAGTCTCTGGGTTATGACGGTAATGTAAGCAGCAGCTCATCCTCAAATCCTCTGCAGCTCAAAAGAGAGGTAGTTGAAGCCGCACTTAAGTCCTCGGGCATTACATTCGGTTCTCTCCGTGATGATCCGTTCAAAGCCATAAGCTGTGTGGGTGATCCCATGATGGTGGCGGTTGCGGGCATTGCCGCAGGTCTTGGTGATACGCGCGTGATTCTTGCAGGTGGCACTCAGATGGAATCCATATATGCGGTGATCAAACACCTGGGATACCCCACTGACAGCATAAGCATCGTCACGACAAGTTATGTTGCAGGTGACGAGTCCGCCAGTTTTGCTGATATATCCAGAGAGCTTGGTGCAAGTTGCTATGGTGTGGATCCGTGCTTTGGTGATTCCTGTTCAGAGGGTTTGAGGCAGTATGAGCTCGGTTTTGTCAAAGAAGGCGTTGGTGCCGGAGGTGCGATATGCCTCGCGCTCATGCATGGTAAGACCAGGGAGGACATCCGCCGGGAGATCGAAGGGCTCTGTAATGAGCTGTGCAAACTAGGCAATCTTGAAGGTGTGATGTGTGAGGAAAGCTGATCCTGGGGATCGGATATCATTCACATAAGCGGTCTGGTACCGCCAAATATATCATAGATAAGATTTATTCAGGGGATACTGCCTGAATTTAAGGGGCTGTGGCCTAGTCCGGCATGGCGACGGGCTCCAGCGGATAAATGATGAACAACGGGTCTACTGAGGCTTGCCCGACGGGGTCGGCCTGTGAGGAACCGTTGGAGCACTGATAAAGGCTCTTAAAATGATGCTGTGTTTTGCAGCAGTTCGGAGAGACCCGTCGATCGTGAGTTCAAATCTCACCAGCCCCATCTAATTTTCTTCTCTTTCTGACTTATTGTATCTCTTTCGCCTAAAATTTTATATGCTGACAGTTCAATATCTATGGATTAAGCACGGTTTTTGTCAGCAAATTAAATGCAGGAAAGATTAAATAACCATCATATTTATATTGAGACGCATTTAATAATCTGAGATGTGCAGTAAAATGGAGTATCGGTGATGCAGAAAAGGGACAAAGTACTCATAGTTGATGATGAACAGGCCATCGTGGAATTGATGGGACTCTATCTGAAATCGGATTATGAGGTCATCAATGCATATAATGGCAGAGAAGCACTGGAAAGAGTAAAAACTGACAAACCTGATATAGTCCTTCTCGATGTAATGATGCCTGACATGAATGGCTATGAGGTCTGCAGGATCCTGAAAACCTCTGTTGAGACCCAGTTCCTGCCCGTGATCATGGTGACTGCATTATCAGGCAAGGATGACCGTATAAAAGGGATTGAGGTCGGTGCTGACGAATTCCTTGGTAAGCCCGTGAACAGACTGGAGCTTGTAACCAGGGTGAAGTCACTGCTGCGCATAAAACATCTTCAGGACAAGATACTGGCTGAAAGGAACGACGCCATGAGCTATTTTGAAGAAGCGGGATTCATTGCTGTTGTCATCGATCCTGACCTGAAGATAAACCAGATCAACAAAAAGGGTAATGAAACCTTCGGATATGAGGAGTTTGAACTGATAGGTCAGGATTTTGTGGATACGCTTATTCAGGAGGATATGAGGGCTGAAGTAAGAGCTTCTCTTAAGAAAGCTGTTGGAGGTAACTCTGACCTTCCGGATTTTTCCGAAGTAAAGGCAGAATGCAAGGATGGCAGTGAAGTTTTGATTCGCTGGTATGATTCCCTGCTCACCGACGATGAAGGTAATGTAACGGGAATGATGTGTTCAGGTGAAGATCTGAGTATGCTGGAATGATCTGGCTGAACTGAACTGCATTTATAAACCTGGTTCATTCCTGGTCTGCTAATTCACATTTTTTGTTATTATTCCTGGTTAAGATATTGCGTGTCGCACAGACTATCCATTTTTTGTGCAGGGCCAGGTGTAATCCGACCATTGCTGTCATAAGGATTGCTGAGCGGTTATGGGTAAGTGTCCAGCTTGCCTTGGTCAGTCCAAGATACTCCTGATATCTGCCATGTCTTACTCCACCGGGTATGAGAAGATACATAACAAGGCCTGTGATGAGGACCATAATGAACAGCAGTGTGAGGATTAGATCGACATAATAATTTGCCTTTGTTCTATTCATTGCAGTCTGATTGTGTCTTACTTATAAAATGATTTTGTTTTCAAATTGGCAAAAAACTTTAAATCATATCAGGTTGGTACTAGTCCTGTTTCATTGTCGGGATCTGTCCCGTGGGAATGTAGCTTTGATATAAGCTGAACCGTGAAACAAGAAGATGAAACAAGGTGAATATATTGTCCAGATCATTTTACGCATACATAAAGGATGCATGGAAGAATCCTGACGAGAATTACGTCAGCGAGCTCAGATGGGAAAGGCTCCAGGAATGGAGAAAGGAAGGCTCTGTCACAAAGGTCAGGCGTCCTACAAGAATTGACCGTGCTCGCTCACTCGGATACAAGGCAAAACAGGGAATAGTAGTTGCCCGCGTAAAGGTACGCAGGGGAGGTCTTAGAAGACCCAGGTACATGCGTGGAAGACGTACACACAACATGGGTAAGAACAAGATAACTGCAGGCAAGAGCATCCAGAGGATTGCAGAAGAGCGTGCAGGAAGAAAGTTCCCCAACCTGGAAGTACTGAACTCTTACTGGGTAGGAGAGGACGGTAAGCTCAAGTGGTACGAAGTTATCCTCGTAGACCCAAACCATCCTGTTATCAAGAGCGACAGGAATCTCAACTGGATCTGCAACAGTACTCACAAAGGCCGTGCCCAGCGCGGTAAGACCAGTGCAGGCCGCAAGGGCAGAGGTATGATGGGACGCGGTACCGGTACTGAGAAGACCAGACCAAGTATCAGGTCAAACGAAAACAAAGGAAAGTGATCCATTATATCGGCTTGCGTGTGATCGCGCATTCGACTGAAGATCCCGCCAGGGTCAGAAAGGCCCTGGACTTATTTTTACTGAATTCCACTGACAGAGCTGACGACGATAAGCTTTCTGAATCCGTGGAAATTATTGATGCTGAAGGCCACTATGGCAATTCCATCAAGATCTTCAGTGCACAGGTTTCACGCAAACAGGAATCTAAAGCTCTTGCCCGATTTATCAGGCAGAATATGTCAGATGAGGATGTAGAGCTCCTCAGGTCTGAGATGCCGGATCGTCTTGATGATGCGCAGGTATTTCACATGAGGTTTGACAAGCAGGCTGCCTTTGAGGGGCAGGTTGAGATGACGTCCTCCTCGGATGCCATAGCGATCCGTGTAAAGATAGCCACATATCCCAAAAACCGTGAGAAGGCCGGAAGGATTGTGGAGGAATTGTTTGGTTGAATCCGGATACTACGACCTCAATGTTAGTTTTGTTCCAGAGAGCAGCAACCGGGTCGAAGAGCTAGCTGCAACTGCAGGTCATCTGGGATACAGTGGCATTGCCATAAACTATCCTGCCAATTCTAAGATATCCGTAGGTGATCTTGACTCTGAGGATATAGAGATCTTCTCAGCTGTGGCGATCAGGCCTAAAAATGCCTCGAAGATCCACAGTATTGTTGACAGGTACCGGGACAGAGTTGACCTTATTACGGTATGTGGTGGAATTGAAAGTATTAACCGGGCTGCCATCGAGAATCCAAGGGTTGACATTCTTACGGATATGAATATGGGCCGGGAAAGTGGTTTTAATCACGTGCTTGCAAAGGCAGCCAGTGATAATAATGTAGCTGTTGCCTTTGACCTTGGGAGTCTTATCAGGCTGAGGGGAGGTAACAGGGTACATGCGTTAAGCAATTTCAGAAAGAATCTGCAACTTGTACGAAAATACGATGTCCCTTATCTGCTGACCAGCAGTCCTCAATCGGTCTATGATATGCGTGCACCCAGGGAACTCATCGCCCTTGCTGCATTGTTCGGGATGTCCCGTGAGGAAGCGATACGGGGCCTGAGCACAATTCCTGAAGCGATCATTTCCGGGAACCGCCCTCCAGAGGGATATCTCTGTGAAGGTGTCGAGATAATCGGAACGGACATCGAGGATGAATGCTCCCGGGGAGATGATATCGTATGAAGATATTACCTCCGACGTTGCGTGATGGCAGGAGATATCTGGCTTTCGAGCTCATTGCTGAAGGACCTGTGAAAAGAGATGACCTGATAAGGGAGATATTCTCGGCCGCCGGTTCACTTCTTGGCGATGTGGGTGCAAGTGAATGTGCTATCAGGTTGCTCGCCTTTGAAGACATGAAGGGAGTGGTTCGCTGCTCACCTGAAAGGACGAGCAATACCCGTGCAGTTCTTGCAACCATCAGGGATGTCAGGGGTACCAGAGTTCTCTTCCATGTCCTGGGAATATCGGGCACCGTTCGGGCTGCAACAAAAAAGTATTTAGCGGGTGTGGATGTATTTAACCCGGTAGAACAGTCACATATAAATGAGTAGAATGCATATTTCAGCTAGTAAGACTACAGATTACTATTCACTATTTTAATACAGGAGATGAAGTTAAGATGCAAATGACACCACAAATGGGTTATGATCGTGCAATTACTGTTTTCAGTCCCGATGGGCGTCTTTTTCAGGTAGAGTATGCCAGGGAGGCAGTTAAGAGGGGTACAACTGCAGCGGGTGTAAAAGCAAAGGACGGAGTAGTTCTTCTTGTAGATAAAAGGATCACAAGCAGACTCATCGAAGCAGAATCCATTGAAAAGATATTCCAGATCGACGATCACATAGGTGCAGCCACATCAGGTCTTGTGGCCGACGCCCGTGCACTGGTTGACAGGGCAAGGGTGGAAGCCCAGATCAATAAGGTCTCTTATGACGAGCAGGTAGGCGTAGAGGTACTTGCAAAGAAAATATGCGACCACAAACAGAGCTACACCCAGTACGGTGGTGCCCGTCCCTATGGTACCGCTCTGCTGATAGCAGGTGTTGACGACTCAAGACCACGCCTTTTCGAAACCGATCCGAGCGGTGCACTGCTTGAGTACAAGGCAACCGCAATCGGTGCAGGCAGAAATTCATTCATGGAGATCTTCGAATCTGACTACAAGGACGACATGGATATGGAAGATGCGATCATGCTCGGCATGAAGGCACTTTACAGGTCCACAGAAGGCAAGCTCAATGCAGCTACCCTGGAGGTAGGACTTGTAACACTCGAACAGAGACAGTTTATAAAGCTCTCCGAGGAAGAGGTCGAAAAGTACGTAGACCGTATCCAGGAAGAACTCAAGGACGAGTTCGCAGAAGGAGAGGAAGAAGAGGAAGAGAGTTCCGAGAATCCTGAAGAAGGACCCGACGAATAAGTGATAAATTACAGGAATAAGGGGTGAAAGAAAATGGTATCACTTGATGAGGCAGTAATTGCAAGGCTCAAGAAAGGTAAACATCAGTTCGAGGTATTGGTAGATCCCGATGGAGCGTTTGCACTGAACAGGGGCGAAGATGTTAAGATTGAAGATATACTCGCAGTCGAATCTATTTTCACCGACGCTCATCAAGGAGACCATGCAGCCGAATCCGACATCGAGAACACCTTTGATACTACCGATGTAATTGAGGCCGCCCGTCAGATACTGGAACACGGTGAACTCCAGCTTACAACCGAGCAGAGAAAGTTCCTGCTTGAGGAAAAGACCAAGCAGGTTGTAACCGTCATTGTACAGAATGCGATCAACCCCCAGACAAAGACCCCGCATCCACGGGCAAGGATCGAGGCTGCCATGGAAGAGGCAAAGGTCCATATAGATCTTTTCAAGGGCGTGGATGAGCAGGTCAATATTGTTATGAAGGCCATCCGTCCTATCATCCCCATCAGGTTCGAAGAGGTCGATATAGCTGTGAAGATACCTGCGGAATATGCTGCCAAATCCTATGGAGATGTCTCCAAGTTTGGAAACCTTGTGAAGAACGAGTGGCAGAATGACGGATCCTGGGTTGCGGTTGTAAGAATGCCTGCGGGTCTGCAGAATGACTTCTACGGACTGGTGAACCACCTGACCAAAGGGGATGTTGAAACTAAACTTTTATGAGGATGGATAATGGAACGAGAAATAGTGTTTCCGGGCCAGCTCCTGTCTGAGAACAAGGCAGACTCGGGCTCCGGTACTTATGTGAAAGACGGAAAGGTCTATTCTCTTTTATACGGGGTCAAGAATACAAGAAACAAGATATCCGTGATCCCGTTCTCTGGAAAATACATTCCTTCAAGTAAGGATTTTGTAATTGGTACTGTTATTGAGGTAACTCCTTCAAACTGGATATTTGACATCGGTTCTCCCTATGATGGTCTGCTGCATGTCTCCGAGTATCCTAAAAGAGTTGACTCCGACAAAATGCCAGGTATAATGGATGTTGGTGATTCAGCACTGTTACGTGTTAAAGATGTGAATCCTTCCATGAAGGTGGAACTTTCCATGCGTGAGAGGGGCTTGAAGCCTCTTAAAGTGGGCAGGATAATCGAAGTTGTACCTGCAAAGGTCCCCCGGGTCATAGGACACGGCGGCTCGATGGTCTCGATGCTTAAAAAAGAAGCAGACAGCGAGATCTTCGTGGGCCAGAACGGAAGGATCTGGATCAACGGAAAAGAAAATGATATGGATCGTCTTACCGAAGCTATAGACATGATCATGAAGCAGTCCCATACAAGCGGACTGACGGACAGGGTCTGTCAGTTCCTGAGAGATGAGGGAGATGTTGATGCTGAGGAAGACCTTGCTGAGGCCGAAGAAGTAGAAGATGAAAGCGAAATTCCTGAAGATACCTACAGAAAGGTAGACGCACTTCTGGATGAAACGGACGATTGATCCGGATATACCCTTTTTGCAAAAGTTAGCGGCCGATTGCGTGAAAGTTGGAGAATTAGTATGAATGATAAACCTGAAAAGTTCATTGATGAGAATGGTTTACGCCTGGACGGCAGGCAAATTGATGAAATAAGACCGATGACGATCAAGATAGGAGTGCTGTCACGTGCTGACGGTTCCTGTTATCTGGAATGGGGCAACAATAAGATACTTGCAGCAGTTTACGGCCCCAGGGAACTTCATCCCAGAAGACTGCAGAAAGCCGATTCTGCACTGATCAGATACAGATATAACATGGCGGCTTTCTCAGTAGAGGACCGTGCAAGACCTGGTCCGAGCAGGAGAAGTATCGAGATATCAAAGGTAAGTCGTGAAGCCTTCGAACCTGTTGTGATGACACATCTTTATCCAAGTGCTGTTATCGATGTCTTTGCAGAGGTTCTGCAGGCAGATGCCGGTACAAGGACCGCTGCTATCAACGCAGCTTCAATTGCCCTGGCAGATGCCGGAATCCCCATGAAAGGTCTTGTAGCTGCCTGTGCGGTAGGGAAGGTTGACGGAAAACTTGTCCTCGATCTTAACAAGCCCGAAGATAACTATGGTGAGGCAGACCTGCCCATAGCAATTACCCAGGACGGGGAGATCACACTTTTGCAGATGGACGGCGACCTGACACAGGAAGAGTTCAAGGAAGCTATCAAGCTGTGTAAGGAAGGTTGCTACCAGATCCTTGAGATGCAGAAAGAGGCTTTAAAGACCAAGTTCTCAGATGATGCTGATATAGACATACCCGATGACATCGACGAAGATGTAGATGTTGAAGCATTGGAAAAATGTGATACAGAGGATTCCGGGGAAGAAGACGTTTCCGATGAATCGGAAGAGGATGAAGGATCCGAGGACGTGGATGACGAAGAAGAGCCGGAGGATGTAGAAGAGGATTTCGTCGATACTGTTGAAGAGAAGACAGACGATGAAGAGGATACTACCGAGGGAGGTGAGGTCCGTGAGCAATGAAGTAATGTCTGTGTTGAAAAGGGATTATATTTACAACCTTATGCTCAAGGGAAAACGTACCGATGGTCGTGCTTTTGATGAAGTAAGGGATATTGAAGTTAAGACAAATGTTATCGATAAAGCCGAGGGCTCCGCATGGGTCAAGTATGGCGATACTGAAGTACTCGTCGGAGTAAAAATGCAGGTCGGAACTCCGTTCCCGGATTCAGCCGGTGAAGGTGTCATTATAACGAGTCTCGAACTCAATCCGATCGCTTCTCCTGATTTTGAGGCAGGTCCTCCAAGGGAGAATGCCATTGAGATGGCCAGGGTGACCGATCGTGGTGTCCGTGAATCAGGCGCAATTGATTTAAGTAAGTTGTGTATTACGGAGGGAGAAGAAGTATGGATGGTCTTTATCGACATCCATGTGCTCAATAATGGCGGAAACATACAGGATGCTTCCTCCATGGGTGCCATAGCAGCTTTGTTAACAACCACCATACCTGCGGAAAGTGCAGGAAAGGGCGAAGACATTGCTATGCCCGTCAAGGACATGCCTCTGGGAGTTACCGTGATAAACATTGGCGGCTCACTGATGGTAGATCCTGAACTTGATGAAGAGACGGTATGTGATACCAAGATCACTGTGGTCTCAAATAAGGACGGTTCGATCTCTGGAATGCAGAAGAGCGGTGACGGTGCATTGACGGAGGAACAGCTTTTGAAGGCTGTGGAAATGGCATGTGAGAAGGCAGCCGAGCTACGTGAGGCTCATCTCTCGGACCTCCAGAACTGATAGTATTAATATAATTCATTTGATTCAAGGAGATTAGATTCATGGCAAAAAAATATACGAGAAAAGGACGTGTATCCAGATCAGCAGGAAGGTTTGGTGTACGCTACGGTAGAAAGGACCGTAAACTTGTAGCGGATCTTGAATATAAGATGCGCATGCCACATGTGTGTGCAAGATGTGCACGTCCGACTGTCGGCAGAGTAGGTACAGGTATCTGGAAATGCAGCAAGTGTGATTACACATTTGCAGGCGGTACCTATCTTCCACAGACCAGTGTAGGTAAGACTGTTGCACGTTTTGTAAGGAAAGCCACCGAAAAGGCAGAGAAAGCAGAAAAGGCAGAGAAAGTAGAGTAAGGTGAGCATGGATTACAAATGCACCAGATGCAAACGAAATGTTGAGATCGACTATGAGTACACAGGTATTCGCTGTCCGTACTGCGGACACAGGATACTTGTCAAAGAGCGTCCGACATCAATCAAACGCGTCAAGGCTCAGTAGAAGTAAATGTTAATTACTTCTTCTCGCAAACCTTCAGCCAGTACACGTACCCTGTGTAAGTTACTGGCATCTTTTTTCAACTGCGCTTATTTCAATCGCGGTAAAATGGGAATGGGCGAGGTTCTGGAACATGCAGACACCAGCCCTCTCATGGTGATTGGCGAGTATCACGGAAATCCCGGAAGTATCAGTGTATATGACCCGGATGGTTTCTGCGTTCTCTCAATTTACATGTCAGTATGGACATCCGATGAACCCTACTGTAGTCCCGGGTCCGCAGAGACTTCTCTGGAAGGGGAGGGTGAACTTGCTCCGGTATTATCTGAGTTGCTTCAGATGGATGAAGATTCTTCAGCTGTTCAGAAGATTATCATATCAGATAAACAGATAGATTTTTTAGAAGGCGAAAGAGTACTTTTCTCCCTGAAGATCAGATCGCACAGGATATTCCATGGTGATGACAGTTGAAGCTTGTCACCGAATCTGTTTTTGAGACCGATGCCGCATTATCTGTATACAGGTCGTTGCTTCCTGAGATCGAGTCTCAGGTCACCGACAGGTCAAGTATCGATCTCAGGCCCGAGGGCTCTTATCTTTACCTCACTGTCGAAGCCGATGATCTTGTTTCCATGAGGTCAACCCTGAACACATGGCTGAGACTTATACAGGTAGCCCTTGAAGTGTCAGCTCTTGCAGACAACAGCTAGACTTCTTTTTTGTTTTGTTTTGTTTTGTTTTGTTTTGTTTTGTTTTGTTTTGTTTTGTTTTGTTTTGCCATAAGCTGACTCCGGGTTTGCGTTTATCACCGCGTCTCTTATGGAAACATTAAAATCACTTCAGGTTTATTGGTATTCCAGGTGAAACCAAATGAGTACACAAATACCCCCACAGATACAGAACCAACTGGCACAGTTGCAGCAAGTCCAGCAGCAGGCACAATCGCTTGCGATGCAGAAAGCACAGATGGAGTCCCTGCAGAAGGAGTCCGAGCGTGCACTGGAAGAGCTGGAAAAGCTTCCTGATGATGCGGTTATATACAGGACCGTAGGCGAGCTGCAGATCAAGGCCAACAAGGAAGAGACTGTCTCCAAGATGCAGGAAAAAGTCGAGACACTTACCCTGAGGCTTCAGTCCATCTCAAGGCAGGAAGAGCGTATCTCCAAGCGTTTTACTCAACTTCAGGAACAAATCGAGCAGGCCATGGGGAATCAGGCAGAATAAAGCCTTTTCCTCACTGCTGACTTTCTCGGATTATCGATCATAGTGATAATCAGAGGTTTCTATGCAGGTTGAAGAACTGGAGTTTTACAATAGACTTCTGGATTATTCAAATATTCTTTACTTGTGTCATCGTAATGCCGATCCAGATGCTGTGAGCAGCGCATTTGCACTATCCGAGGCCGTTGGAGGAACAGTCGGTCTTGTGGATGGTTGTAACCGTGTTGCCTCGCTTCTTATTGATAAGCTTAATATAGATGTGGTGGAGAATCCCGACCCATCACAATACGATATCACACTGGTAGTGGACACATCTACCAGTTCACAATTGAACGACATAAAACTTGGTAAATATTGCGTTATCGACCATCATGCTACTACAGCACTTATCGATAATGCTGAATTCTATCTGCATCGGCATGCAACTTCTACCGCAGAGATAGTATTCGATATACTACGCATCATGGGTGCCCCTATCATGCGCAGGACAGCACTTGGTCTTCTTACAGGTATCATCACGGATACCGGTCATTTCAAGCATGCATCATCCGATACATTCAGGACCGTATCGGAGATCATAGAGACAAGCGGAGTGGAATATGCGGAGGTGCTTGAGATGATGGCCTCGACACCCCAGGACATATCCATGCGTATTGCTATGCTAAAATGTGCTACAAGAGCCAATATCGAACGTGTTGACGACTGGCTGGTCGTTGACTCCCATGTGAATTCCTTTGGTGGTGCTGCATCCTCTATGTTCCTGAACATCGGTGCCGATGTCGCTCTGATCGGAACTTCACGTGACAGGAACGTAAGGGTCAGTGGAAGGGCAAAACGCGATGCCGTAAGTTCCGGTGTGAACCTTGGTAAAATAATGGAAGATATAAGTTCCAATTACAAGGGTACCGGAGGAGGACATGCAGGTGCTGCAGGAATTGATGTTGTAGCGGATATGGATGTCATAATACAGGAATGCAGGAAAAGGATTCGTACCATTCTTCAGGGAAAACCGAATCCGTCTATCTGCGAGGCCATAAAGGAAGATTCGGAATAAGCCAAAACGGGTGATAAAATGTTAGAGTACTGGAATCCACTGATTGAACGCATGCCGGTTGACGAACTGGAAAAAATGCAGGAGAAGAAGTTAAAACACCTGGTGAATTATGTTTACCAGCATTCGGATTTTTACAAAAAGAGATTTGACGAAGCAGGTGTCAGGCCGGAAGACATTCAGACACTTGATGATCTGAAAAAACTTCCCTTCACCTATAAAAGCGATCTCAGGGACACCTATCCCACAGGAATGTTCTGTGTTCCCAATGAACAGCTCGTAAGATTCCATGTCTCGTCCGGAACAACAGGAAAGCCAACTGTTGTGGGTTATACCAAGAACGATATCGACGGATGGACCACTTCCCTTGCAAGAGCCATGACTTCCATCGGTGTCGGACGGGGCGATATCATACAGATAGGCTACGGATACGGACTGTTCACAGGTGGTCTTGGTGCCCATTACGGTGCCGAGGAGATCGGTGCGACCGTACTCCCTACAAGCTCTGGTAACACAGAAAGGCAGATCGAGCTGATACAGGACCTGAATTCAAGTGTCATTGCCTGTACTCCTTCATATTTCCTTTTCATGAACGAGGTTGCTGAAAAGGCAAATGTCAGTATAGATAAGGACACTAACCTGCGTGTGGGTATATTCGGTGCAGAACCCTGGTCCGAGGAAATGCGTGCAAGGATCGAGCAGGCAACAGGCATCAAGGCCTATGATATCTACGGAACTTCAGAACTCAGCGGTCCTCTTTTCACAGAATGCCAGTACCAGGACGGAATCCACATATGGGCTGACCAGTTCCTCATAGAGGTAATCGATCCTAAGACCGGGGAGCAGCTCAAGGAAGGTGAGAGAGGAGAACTCGTTATCACCACACTGTTCAAGGAAGCACTTCCGTTGATCAGGTATAGGATCGGCGATATAACTGTTATAAACAAAGAGCCATGCAAGTGTGGCAGGACACACCCGCGTATTATGCGTGTACTCGGACGTGCCGACGATATGCTTATCGTACGTGGCATCAATGTCTTCCCGGGTCAGATAGAGTCCGTACTCATGACTATTCCCGAGGTCGGCGAGCACTTCATGATAGTTGTGGACAGGGTGAACGAGCTTGACGTCATGAAGGTACAGATCGAGATGACAGACCAGGCCTTCAGTGATAAGGTAAACGATATCATTGACCTGGAAAAGAAGGTCGCTTCGGCTCTTAAAAGTGTTCTGAACATCGCTGTAAAGGTCGAGCTGGTAGAGAGCGGAACGATTCCGCGTTCCATGGGTAAGGCCAAGAGAGTAACAGACAACAGGAACTTATAATATCGCATTAAACATAATTTTATTAACAGGTGGTTTCATGGAAGACAAAATTATCAAGCAGATTTCCCTTTTCGCTGAGAACAAGCCCGGAAGGCTTGCTAAGATCGCCAGCAATTTCCGTAAGGCAGGTATCAATATCAGGGCATTCACCATAGCCGAGGCCGGTGATTTTGGTATTATCAGAATGGTTGTGGACAGGCCTGATGTGGCACACGAGGTTTTGCATGATGCAGGTTTCACTGTATCTGAAACCAATGTACTTGGTATTGAGATGGAGGATGTGCCCGGAGGTCTTGGAAAGATAGCGGATGTCCTTGGTGAGAAGAATATCAATATAGATTATGCCTATGCCTTTGTCACAAAGACGGAACAGGCATTGCTCATCCTCAGGGTTAATGATATCGAAACCGCTATCAAAGTATTGCTCGATTCCGGTATAAAGCTCATTGATATGGCGGATATTCAACAGATCTGATCTTTCCTGACCTTTTCTTTTTCAAATCTGCCAACCACCAATATTTTATATTTCGTATTGTAATTTTCTCCAATGAATGCCGGTCACCCTCAAAAAGGAAGCGGAGTAAGCAAAGCAAAGACCAAGCTTGGTGGCTCACATACAACTATTATTGGCAACCGTCATGGAAAAAAGCTTGTGGCTCTCATAAGCCAGCATCCTGAGGTCAAGAAGATCATCCCTTCGGTAATTAACGTCAAGGGTAAAGGTAATTCAGGTGGAGTAATAGCCGCCAAGATACTCAGGCCGGATGATCGCGGGAACCTTAGAATGCTTATATCACACGGTACTTCTTCACAGGAACTCAGGATAGTCACGACCGTAGGTACTGCCGACGAAGGCGAGCGTGTTATGGAAGAGCTCAATTCGATGCTCACACTTGAATAGCTGAAAAATGGTGCTTATTATGTTCATCGGAATCGATCACGGTACAACGGCAATGCGCTTTGCATTTCTTGATGAGAGGTCTGAGATCAGTAAACTGGAAATCCCAAGACAGGATGTAGCTCCTATGAGTGAATCCGATGTCATCACTCTCATTGAGGACAAGTTCAATATCAGTAAAAATGATATCGGGATGATAGCGGTCACTTACTCCATGGGTGATGACATTACATCGGTTGGGAGTATCGGTGACGTGAAAAACAGGGGTGTCAGGAGCATAGAGGGTGCGGGCAAAAAGACCGGAGGTGGTAGCCGTGTTTTTGATGCCATCAGGAACTCGGGCATTCCTGCTGTTGTGATTCCCGGTATCCATGACAGAAGCCAGACCGATCCTCGTCTGAATGTTTTCTCCCATTCAACAAGTCCGGAGAAGATAGGTATTGCATATCATGCTTTATGTATGGGTTTTGAAAATTTTGTCCTTTCAGACATAAGTTCCAATACCGTGACCCTGGGAATTGCTGACGGTAAGCTTATAGGTGCCATTGATGCCTGCATCTTTGCTCCGGGTATAAACCATGGTCCGCTCGATGTCCAGGCTCTAAGGGACATTGATGCGGATGAGCTCAGTGCCAACGAGGCATTCATCAATGCAGGCGTTCTGAAACATACCCCGTTCTCAGACAGGGATGAACTGTTCAGAGCTGCAGAAGATAACGATCCTGCTGCTTTGCTTGCACTGGATACAATCGCACTTTTTGCGGCAATGGAAATATCCGGTATGCAGATATTGCTCAAAGATTATGCCTTCGAAGGTGAAGTGGTTCTCGAAGGATCTGTTGTTGAGCTTCCTTATGTGGCTGAAAAGATCAAAAAACACCTTGGAACGGATTGCCATGTGCTTGACAGATGGAGTGCTGCCGTCGGCTGTGCGGAAATCGCACGTGACATAGCTAATGGTAGCAGAGAAATTCTGGGGATTCCCGTTAATCTCTGATATATCAGCTTTAAGCGTGATTTTGGTTTAAAAATATCAGGATTAATTCCTGAAACTATTATTTGGTTGTTTGAAACTTGAAACTTCAAATATCAATCGGATTCAGTCAAATCCTGCCACAATCCAAGTAAATTACCTTCTGTATCCCGGATCTCCGCAAACAGTCCGAAATCTTCAACCTGGGCAACGGGGCTGACTATCTGTCCACCTGCCTTCTCTACTCTTTCAACGTAACCCTGGATATCCTCCACGCTGAGGACAACAGAAGGGCTTTCTTCAGGTCTTCTTCTGAGAAATAGTGCTCCGTTTATGGCTCCTGGCTCAAGAGGCATCTGTTCCTCATCGGTCTTAACAGTCGTTGCCATTGTATAATCCTGGTCCATGCCGGTTTCCATGAATTCCCAGCCGAACATCTCCCTGTAAAATATCTTGGCCCGGCGCATATTTTCCGCAGGAATATGAAAGTGTGTTACTCTGTCCATATCAAAACCCCAAAAAAAGAATTGTCCTTCAGCTTGATATAGATTGGGACTATTGTATTTCTTTGTCAGTAAAGGATACACCTGCCCTGCAGGTAAAGCACTGATATACCCTGTGAGCTGAGTTTTTTCCTGATTATATCTTCAAGTTCTTCCCGGGTATGATGAATCCCACCGACATTTATCATTTCATCGACATCAAGAACTGTCATGTCAGGAACAAGTGAGCGTACGGTTTCCTTAATATCGGGCGTATCCTGGCCTCCGGTCATGGCTGCCACCCTGTTGTCAAGGATTATCACAAGAAGCTCAAACCCGGAGTTCACTGCATTTACCAGTCCCACTATCCCGGAATGTACAAGTCCGAAATCCCCGATTACTGCAATTCCCTTTTCTTTAAAACCACATGCTGTGGAAATGGCTCCCCCAAGTGAGAATCCGGTATTCACTGCACAAAACGGTTCAGGAGCCGTACGGATGGAACATCCCATGTCACCGGCAACCATCACATCCACCTCTTTCAGAACATGATAGAGGGGCATGTAGGGACATGTCTCACATATGGGCCGGGAACCCCTTGACTCTATGGTCTGGATTCCGGTATATCTTTTGATACTGTATTTATCGATGTTCTTAAGAGCAAATTCGATGTGTTCTTTACTAACGAGTCCGACAGGTACATGTCCGCTGGTTTTGCCTCTGATATTGCCCAGCACATTCAGATGGGATTCGATGAAGTCCTCACTTTCTTCAATTACCAGTATGTGCCTGTGTTTCCTGACAAATCTGCTTACCAGGTCGAAGGGGAATGGTGATACCACATTGAGTATCAGATGCGATAAGTCTGAGTATTCTGTGTTCGAAGATATGAGCTCATTAACTATTGCTGCCGGATATCCCGATGAGATTATACCGATTTCTCCATCATTCTCTGTTATTCTGTTCAGTGGGCTGGTTTCGGACTCTTTGATCAGGAGGGGATAGGATTCCTGATGGAAGCGCTGGTGCTTCCCGTGCATGGTGAGTTTCCAGATAGATCCGTCAAATTTGTTCCTGATAACAGGACCGTCTCTTTCAATCTCTCTTTCAAGGTCACCTTTACTCTTTTCAAGCCTGTCGGTGATTCTGATAATCACAGGTACCTTTGACTCTTCGGACAATTCAAAGGCTCTTCTTAGACATTTATACGCATCCTCAGGTGTTGCAGGGTCAAGAACCAAGAGTTCGGAAATTTTACCGTACCATCGGGAGTCCTGCTCGTTCTGTGATGCGGCTGCTGCGGGGTCGTCCCCTGCAAGAATAACAAGGCCTGCTCCGATAGTGTGCAGCACTGCCGTCATGAGGGGATCTGAGAGTACATTCATACCCACATGCTTGACCATTACCATGGACCTGCGGCCTGTGACGGATGCTCCCAGTGCTGTCTCAAGCGCGGATTTCTCGTTTGTGATCCAGTGGATATCGTAGTTATGTGCATCTTTTTCCTGCATGAATTTCCCGGCAACTGCAGTAATAGGGAATCCTGCAACCGTGGTGATGAACTCCACATCCGAGTCAATGGCTGCAAGATATAATGCATCAAGTCCGGTAGTATCGGGATTACTCTTCATCGTCTCATCTATTCGATCTCAGCTTCAAGGCGGATTGATTCATCGGGACGGGCAAACCATGCAAGTGATGCAAGCGCACCTATGACACCGTTTCCGTCCATCCATACATCAACTCCATGCTCACTGGCATACTGCATTGCATAGTCCTTTGTCAGTTCGCCGGAACGACACTGTTTGCTATACTCGTACACTTCTTTTGGATCAAAGTCCGATAGTACGACCATTCCTGTCTGGTCAGAGGCGCTGTATTTTTTAAGTGCTGCCTTCGTATTTTCCAGCAACTCTCTCTTTGCCAGATCGCCCGTGCAGCCAAATTCAAGCACAGTGGAAACACAATTCTGTGTCCTGGCTTCAACCGGATAGAGCTGTACCAGGGTATGTGACAGGTAAACAGATTCGGGGCAATCGAGTTCCTTTGCTATGTTGTGGGTAAGTGTCCACGTAGCTCCGGTTTCCTTTGTGTCCGTGTCGTCGATGCCAATGAGTACCCTTTCCCTTCTGGGAACAACAATCGTACCTTTTGCAGCACGCCCGCCGCCAGATTCTGTACACTCGTAGCGCAATACTCCTTCGGCAAGTGCCCTGCACTTAGTCGCACCTACCCCGCCACCTCCAAGCCCGGAATAGCTTATGTGGATCTCATCACCACTGACGATTACGGATTCGATGCCCGCTGCCGATCTGGAGGGTTTCAGATCAAGAGTGGATGATCCTGTCCTTACAAGGTAGCGTATCATATTCCCTATAGACCTTGTATTCAGGATAAGAGGTGAGTGCGAATAATGGAACTTAGACCATGCGGCACCACCATAACAGTTCGTATGTTCGATGATCTCCGCGTATTCGTTGTTTTTATCGCATACAACATAGATCCCTTTATAAGGAATCGTGTATGGATCCTCAAGTTCAATCTCTTTCATCTGACTGCTTAATTGCCGGGGTGCACTTTAAATGTTTTGTTAGGGCAGGCCTATCTCACATATCCCTCATCCTTAAGACTCACATACCTCCCATCCCCGATGACAACATGGTCCAGCACATCAATTCCCAGTAGTTTCCCACCTTCCACAAGCTTCTCTGTTACTGCAATGTCCTCCCTGCTTGGTGTGGGATCACCTGAAGGGTGGTTGTGTGAGAGAATTACGGAAGCACATGATTCCATAAGTGCTGCTTTGAATACCTCTCTTGGGTGAACGATATTTGCATTCAGGCTGCCGATGGAGATTAGTTCCTCACGCAGTACCTGGTTCTTTGTATCCAGAAGCAGGGCCACAAGTCTTTCCCTTTTATGCTCGCGCATTTTTGGATAAAGCAGTGAATATACATCTGCAGGGGATCTGATCTTGCGTTTTGGATCATCCGTAAATCCTTCCAGTTTGCGGGCAAGTTCGAATACTGCTGCTATCTGTGCAGCCTTTGCGGCACCAATGCCGTGTATCTGCATGAGCTGTTTGATATTTGCCTGGCTCAGTCTTTTGAGGCTGTATTCCGAAAATATGCGGCTGCACATATTGACTACATTTTCCTTCCTGGACCCCGTTCTTAGAATAATGGCCAGCAGTTCCGCATTTGATAATGCTTCAGGTCCGTATTTGAGCAGTCTCTCCCTGGGACGCTCATCTTCGGGCATCTCACGAATGCATATTTTATACTCATTCATGAAAATCTGAACAATGTTACTATTTATAAATTATTCTAAATTATGCTATTATAATTTAACGAATATCTTATATTTATTCAAATTGTCAGCTTCGTCGTATACTTATAGAATGAATAATCTTAACTCATTTTTATGAAAGTAATCTGTGTTGCAGGCTATAAGAAGACCGGCAAGACAACACTTGTCACCCGTCTTGTTGAAGCTCTTTCTGAAAAAGGGTCAGTGGGTACGGTCAAACTGATGTTCCATCATCGTTTCAATCCCGGGAACACCGATACGGGGAAACACTTCGATGCAGGTGCACAGGGCGTTGTTGCCATAACAGAGGATGAACTTGTCACTATCAAAAGAGATCCAACCCTTGATGATGCCCTTGACTCCCTTGCAGACATGGGTATGGACTTTGCCATAGTGGAAGGTGCAAAAAGTAGTTCTCTGCCAAAGATAGTCCTTGGCGAGGCTGCAGAAAAGGAGGATATGAGCAATGTTGTTGCCCGGCTTCCCGAAAAATCTGACCCGGACATCGGGGAACTTGTTGATCTTGTCCTGCAGCAGGATGATTGGGTAACCCTGGAATCGCTTATCCGTAAGGTCAAGAGCAATCCTGATATCAAATTCTCAGGAGGCATTGCCACTTTCACCGGCATCGTCCGCCAGGTTACAGGTGAAA
This sequence comes from Methanolobus zinderi, assembly GCF_013388255.1. NCBI lineage: Archaea > Methanobacteriati > Methanobacteriota > Methanomicrobia > Methanosarcinales > Methanosarcinaceae > Methanolobus > Methanolobus zinderi. The sequence goes on along the minus strand of NZ_CP058215.1, from coordinate 1,834,250 downwards.
CTCAAACCACGGCTCTTGAATTTGAGAAATATGCCGATGTTGCCGAAAAGGCAATGGATAAGATCTGTACTGAAATGAAACAGAGAGAGGGCATCATCGATGTTGTAATGCATCACCGCACCGGTCTTATCAAAGTCGGCGAGGATATCGTCTATATTGTAGTTGCAGCAGGTCACAGAAAAGAACTATTCATCGCTCTTATTGATTCACTTGAACGATTGAAGGAAGAAGTACCCATATGGAAAAAAGAATTCACGATAGACGGTGATTTCTGGGTTCACGACAAAACAGAAGAATGAAACTCTGATCAGCTTTTGATTTTCAGAGCCTATCGGTTCTTTAATCCCACCTGGTTGTCGATCTCCTCGGCAATCTCTTCGAGCTCATCGAATATGCGCTCGGAATCCTTTCTCATTTCCTGGACCGCAGCCTTGAGACTTCCTCCTCGCAGGTGGAGTCTTCTTCTTTCCCTGTATAGCAGTCCTGCGTTGATAAGATTGCGTACATGGTGATTGACCCTTGATGGTGTTATTTCGAGGCTGTCTGCTATCTTATCAGATGAAACTCTTTCCTCATCCTCTGAAATCTGCTGTAGCAGGTCGATAACGATCCTGGTTGCAAGGTTTTCCGTATCTCTGCCTGATGATAATCCAAAGCTGTTGCACAGCCAGTGGATATCCTGTTCGAGTTTTTTCTCCCGTGGCTTTTCCAGTTTGATAAGTAGTATCTGCCGTGCCATGCTATTATTCTATCTACAATATAGCATATAAATGTTTCTGCATTTTATCGAAATCATATCTACAAAAAGTAGTAATTATGTATTTTATGCAAAAGTTTTATATACTGGGTTAACGATATAGATGTCTGTGATCCGGTGATTTGCCGGAAAATATCTAGAGGATGATTTGTATGATTATAAGGCCAATCGGAGAAAGAGTGTTAATAAAAGCTGTCAAGAAGGCAGAGGTCACGGAAAGTGGTATATTTATCCCTGACTCCGCCCAGGAAGAGAAGAAGGAAGGTATCGTAGTAGGAGTAGGTACCTTCGAAGATGGCAAAACGCTTCCACTTAAAGCCGGAGATCACATAATATATGGTGGTTACAGGAGCGATGAGGTCGATGTTGAAGGAGAAAAACACCTGTTCATCGATTTCAAGGACGTATTAGCTGTGGTGGAAGAGTAAGATAAGCAGGTAATTGCAATAAGAGGTAATCAAGATGGCTAAACAGATCATGTTTGATGTGGATGCACGTAAAGCATTGTTAAACGGTGTTGACAAAGTAGCCAATACCGTAAAGATAACGCTGGGTCCGAAGGGACGCAATGTTGTACTTGACAAGGCAAGTAGCCCGGTGGTCACCAATGACGGTGTGACCATTGCAAAGGAGATCGAGCTTGTGGACAAGTTCGAAAATATGGGTGCAAAGCTTGTCAAAGAAGTAGCTTCAAAGACACAGGATAATACCGGTGACGGTACAACAACCGCTACCCTGCTTGCACAAGCTATAATCACCGAAGGTTTAAGGAACATAACCTCAGGTGCCAACCCAATTGAAGTAAAGAGGGGAATTGAGAAGGCAACGGAAAAGGTTGTCGCGGACCTGAAGGAAAAGAGCAAGGATGTCAAGGACAAGCACAAGATCACCCAGGTAGCTACAATCTCAGCCAATAATGATGAAGAGATAGGCAACCTCATAGCCGATGCGATGGAGAGGGTAGGTTACAATGGTGTTATCACAGTTGAGAACGCCAAGACCATGGAAACATCCCTTGAGGTCGTGGAAGGTATGCAGTTTGAACGCGGTTTCGTTTCCCCGTATATGGCCACTGATCAGGAGAAGATGACCTGTGAATTCGAGGATCCGTATCTTCTGATAACTGACAGGAAGATCAGCACCATGAACCAGATCATCCCCGTGCTGGAAAAGGTAGCAAAGGAAGGCAGGCCTCTTGTAATGATCGCCAAGGATATTGAAGGCGATGCAGAGGCAGCACTGATCTTAAACATCATCCGTGGATCTCTTAAGGTATGTGCGGTCAAGGCACCGGGCTTCGGTGACGAGCAGAAGGAGATGCTTGAGGATATCGCAGTACTCACGGGTGGTGTCGTGATCAGCGAGGACAAGGGCATGAAACTCGAGGAATTCTCTGAGGACATGCTCGGACACGCCCGCAAGGTCAATATCGACAAGAACAAGACAACCGTTGTTGAAGGCAAGGGCGAGAAGGGTGCCATCGAGCAGAGAATGTCCCTTATCGAATCCCAGGTCAATGTAACCGATGCCGAGTTCAAGAAGAAGGAACTAAAGAAGCGTCTTGCAAAACTCGGTGGCGGAGTCGCAGTCATCAAGGTAGGTGCTGCAACAGAGACCGAGGTTAAGGAAAAGAAGATGAGGATCGATGACGCACTGAACGCAACAAAGGCAGCCGTGGAAGAAGGTGTTGTCGCAGGAGGCGGTGTAACACTGTTCCATGCTGCATCAATACTTGAGGATATGGAACTGGAAGGCGATCAGAACATCGGTCTGAATATTGTCAGGCGTGCACTTGAGGAGCCTGTGAGACAGATCGCTGTCAATGCAGGTCGGGAAGGTGCCGAGGTCGTTGCAAGGATCAAGGCCGAAGCGAACGAACAGCTTGGTTACAATGCAAAGACCGATACATTCGAGGACCTCTTCGAGGCCGGTGTGATCGATCCGACAAAAGTTGTCAGAAGCGGCCTTCAGAATGCAGCATCCATTGCAAGCATGGTGCTGACCACAGAGGCACTTGTGACCGACTACGATGATGAGAAGGACCAGCATGCACCAGCGATCATAATCTGATCGCATTTCCTTTTCATTTATTTACTAAAAAGGGAGGTGTTGTCAGAAGTCATATCCGGAATTCAAACAATACCGACCCTCAGTATCGCAGACGAATAAAACAGACATCCTGTAAAATCCATTAAAAAATGGGAGTGATCATATGAGATTTGGACTGACAAGATGGCAGCCAGCGAGGGCAGCAAGATGGGACCCTCTGGACGAAATGAGGCAAATGCAAGATCAGATAAACGATATGTTCAAAGAGATAAGTTTCGGGGACAAATGGTCCGAAAGTGGAGTTCTGGCACCACTAGTGGATGTGAAGGATGAAGGCGACAATATATCGGTGACAACCGATCTTCCGGGCGCCAACAAGGAAGATGTTGATATCGATGTCAGGGATAACATAATCACCATATCCGCAAAATGCGAAAGGGAATCCGGGGATTGCGATGAAGGTTATACCCGCAGGGAAAGGACCTACAGCATGTTCTCCAGAACACTCACACTTCCGGAAAGGGTAACATCCGACGGAGCAAAAGCCCGGCTTGAAGACGGTGTCCTGAAAATTACACTTCCGAAGCTTCAGATAGAAGAGAAGAAAAAGATAATGATCGAATAATACCCGTTTGCTCTTGGGAAAGGTATTCGATTGCAAATAAGGGACAGGTCAGTCGGTTTGAAGGCCTGCCTGTCCTTTGATTTATAGATTATTTATCTATCACTCGTGAGGTGGGGTTTACAGACATCAGTATTTGAGATGCTTAACAATTCAATTTCATCATTTCATACTTAACTACTTCATCAATTTGGGATTAACAAAAAGGCTTTAACATTTACAGACTAAAAATATAGAGGGGAAAATTTCGTTATATAATGGTAGGTTAGAATATGGATCTTAATCGTTTTACACAAAAAGCCCAGGAAGCAATACAGGGCTCAACAACTATTGCTGCAAGGTATATGAACCAGCAGATCGACTGTGAACATCTGCTCCTTGCATTGCTCGAGCAGACCGGAGGACTTGTGCCGACACTGCTCCGGAACATGGATGTACCTGTGGAAAAGGTGGCCCAGAAGGTAGAAACATATCTTGAAGGACTTCCACAGGTGTCAGGACCCGGTGGCGAGCAGGTCTACATGAGTCAGACAATGCGCAGGGTACTGGATACGGCTTCACGTGAAGCAGGTAAGATGCAGGACGAATACGTGAGCGTAGAGCATCTCCTGCTTGCAATCGTCGGTGAGAAAGGCTGTGAAGGAAGCAGGATACTTGCCGGCGAAGGCGTAACAAAGGACAGGCTAGAAGATGTTGTGAAGCAGGTAAGAGGTAACAGGAGAGTCACCTCGGAAAACCCGGAGGCAACAATGGAACCACTCAAGAAATACGGTATAGATTTCACAGAACTGGCATCTCAGGGTAAGCTTGATCCAGTTATTGGCAGGGACCAGGAGATCAGGCACTCCATAGAGATCCTGTCACGACGCAGAAAGAACAATCCTGTGCTCATAGGTGAGGCAGGTGTGGGTAAGACTGCTATTGTGGAAGGGCTTGCTCAGCGTGTGGCAAAGCGTGACGTTCCCGAGGCCATGAAGGATAAGAGGATCATTGCTCTGGACATGGGTGCACTGGTAGCAGGTGCCAAGTTCCGTGGTGAGTTTGAGGAAAGGCTTAAGGCCGTACTCAAGGAAGTTGCCGATTCGGAAGGTCAGATCATTCTCTTCATAGACGAGATACACACCATAGTCGGTGCAGGTGCAACCGAGGGTGCAATGGATGCAGGAAACCTGCTCAAACCAATGCTAGCCCGTGGTGAGCTGCACTGTATCGGTGCCACAACTGTTGACGAGTACCGCAAGTACATCGAGAAGGATGCAGCCCTTGAACGCCGTTTCCTGCCGGTCTTCGTTGAAGAGCCCGGTGTGGAGGATACAATATCCATACTGCGTGGATTGAAGGAGAAATATGAGGTCCATCATGGTGTACGCCTTAAGGACTCGGCACTTGTTGCGGCTGCTGTTATGAGTGACCGCTATATAAGTGACAGGTTCCTTCCTGACAAGGCGATCGACCTTGTGGACGAGGCTGCCGCAAAGAAGAGGACTGCAATTGACAGCAAGCCCGCCGAGCTCGACGAGGCCGACCGTAAGATCATGCAGCTTGAGATTGAGCGTGAAGCCCTGAAAAAGGAGAAGGACGAAGCTTCCAAGGAAAGGCTCGAGAACCTGGAAAAGGAACTTGCGGACATCCGTGCGGAATCCGATGCACTCAGGGCCAGGTGGAGCACCGAGAAGGAAACAATCTCAAAACTTGGTTCGCTCAAACAGCAGATCGAGGAGACCAAGGTGCAACTCGAGCTTGCTGAGAACGACAACAACCTGGAGCTTGCATCAAGGCTCAAGTACGGAACTCTAATTCCTCTCCAGCGTGAATATGCGGAGGAGGAAGAGAGGCTCAAGGATGTGCAGGCAGATATGCTTCTCAACGAAGAGGTAGGCGAGGAGGATGTCGCAGAGGTCGTGAGTGAATGGACCCACATCCCGGTTACAAGGCTTATGGAGGGCCAGCGTGAGAAGCTGGTACACTTTGCAGAGAAGCTGCACGAGCATATCATCGGCCAGAACGAGGCAGTAGAATCAGTTGCGGATGCGGTCATACGTAACTATGCAGGTATAAAGGACCCACGCAAACCCATTGGCAGTTTCATCTTCCTGGGTCCCACAGGTGTGGGTAAGACCGAGCTTGTAAAAGCACTTGCATCAGAACTGTTCGATGACCCGGACAACATGGTGCGTATTGACATGTCCGAGTATATGGAGAAGCACACCGTTGCCCGTATGATAGGAGCACCTCCGGGTTATATCGGTCATGAGGAAGGAGGCCAGCTCACAGAAGCTGTGCGCCGAAGGCCGTACTCAGTGGTACTCTTCGATGAGATCGAAAAGGCCCATCCCGATGTGTTCAACATCATGCTGCAGATACTGGATGACGGAAGGCTGACAGACTCCAAGGGACGTACTGTTGACTTTAGGAACACCCTGATAATCATGACCTCCAACATCTTTGCAGGTGATCTGACAGAGCTGCTCACAAAGGAGGAAGAATACAGTCCTGAGCAGGGATACGCAGAGCCTGAGAGTAAAGAAATGAGCTACCAGGAGCTCCAGATCAGGGCAATGGAGGAGCTTGGTAAGTACTTCAGACCTGAGTTCCTCAACCGTATCGATGAGGTTGTTCTCTTCCACGCCCTCAAGCCCGAGGAGCTTGCACAGATCGTCGAGCTTAAGGTAAGGGATCTTGAAGCAAGGCTAAAGGAGAAGCGCATCCGCCTTGAGATCACAGATGCTGCAAAGCAGTACTTGGGCAGGGCAGGATACAGTGAGACCTTCGGTGCCAGACCTCTGAACAGGGTCATCCAGCACGAGGTCGAGACAAGAATTGCCAAACTCATAGTTGCAGGTGAGGTCCCCGAGGGTTCAACTGTGACCGTGGACTCAAACGGCAAGGATATCCTTGTTGACGTCTCGGAAGAAGAACAGTGATCTCAAAAAAAAGTGATCAAAACCGGTAAGAATAGTCTCTGAACATTGGATGGCCGGTAGATAGGCCATCTATTTTTTCATGTTTCTCTTTTTTTCTTAGAATTATGTAGAGTTTCAGAATCCAAGTACCATTCTGATAAGGGCTATCAGATAAGAATAATATTTTCTATTAGTTGATTCTATTTCAATCCTGATCTGAGATATTCTTTAAAAGCCATTAAATCATAAACTTTGAAAACTAACATAGGAACGGATAAACCCTTATTCAGCTTGATGCCAAAAGAACAATGCGATTGTTCAAAGGCTTCAATTGTTTTTGCGGGAAGGGGTCTGTTTAGTATATTTTTCGAATACTCGACATAGTCTTCGAATATATTCGCTCCCATATCGCATGGAAACAGAAGTAACACATCCGGCATGTTACTGAAGTTAAACGGAAACATGCGGCACATGGTTGGCCTGCGATCATATATGCTGCATTTGTCTGATTCCAGAAATGGACAGGGGGGAGAGATTTTGTAATGATCTTCGCCGTCTTCATTCCAGGATTCGATCCTATCGGCCTTATATTTTGATGCCTGCCTTAATATTTCCAGATCTTTTTCATCCAGATTGATATCTGCTATTTTACAGCAGGTCGCAGGACACGTGGACGGGCATGAATAGTGCGAAAGTATCTCCTGAACAGTTTCAAAAACAGGTAAGTCACTCAACCCTCTTTCCCCATACATAATAAAAGGTCAATGGATTTCTGTATATTAATGTTTCTAAATGTCACATTAGGCAAAATATTCTATGTATGTTTTATTCTGGCTGGGAGTAAATAGGATTTTTAAGTTTTCTCTACATTACATGAAGTTGAACATTGACTCTGATGAACCTTTAAGCTTGAATTCTCATTTTAGGGAAAGGTTTGAGATGTGAGAAGCGATTTGAGGGAGCTTCTTGATGTTACACGGAATAGATATCTGTGTTAGCAATAAAAATTTCATATCAATAAAGATTGGATTTGTTTTTTGGTTATAAGAATGTATTATGCACATTTACCTAACCTATACTTTTATATTCTGTATCCATATACTTTTAAGTGGAGGGAAAAATGACTGTATTAAGTATACTGGGTTGTAAAATACTTCAGGATGAACTTGTTTGGCTTTTAAGCAATGATTCTGATATTGACAACATTTTAATCGTAGAAAATGAAAATATTTATGAGTTTACAGAAAAACTTGATGAACAGCATATTCATTATGAGATTTTGCCACTTGATAAAATATCAAATAAACTTGAAGATACTGATGAAAATAAAGTGACTATTGTTGTTAACTTCCTGGAAGTTGCACTCCATATGCTGCTAGATAAACTGAAATCTGAAGTCTATCAAAATATGAGAGAAATGATAACATTTTCCAGCGGCATCCTTCTTTTCTATGGTCTTTGTGGCAATGTTTTGGGTGACGTAGAAAAAGACTTCTCTATGGAAAGTGATGGCTGTGTAATACGGATACTCAAGGATAATACTGGCAGAGTCGTCGATGACTGCATTGCGGCAACTGTAGGTGGTTATGCAAACTACTTTAAATTAATAACAGAAAGCACTAAAGAGCCTGCTTTCTTTTTGACACCCATGTTTGCTACTTCATGGAAGGAATTCCCTCTGACAGGTTATGATTTTGATTCAAATCCAGAGGAAGCCTTAAGACTGTGGAAAATGGTTAATGACATTGCTGGATATTCAAGAGTGGCAAAGGTCAACACCGGTCTTACTTACGTAGAAGACTTTGATGAAAAAGTAGAAGAATATGCAAAGCTGTTCGGATACAGTATATTTGAGATCAGCGGTAATCAGGAGATATTTGAGAACTGTTATCAATCAATAAAAAATGAATTAGGCATCATATGATTTTTAAATTATTGTTTTTTCTATTGCGTACAGCACAAACATATATATTTTATAATACATCGTCTCCCAAAAAATCCTGGCGGAGCAAAGTCGGGATAATCATGCCCCCTCCTCACATGAGACTGCTGTAATCACTCCAGTACAGTCCTCTTCCCCCTCGCCCACAGCTCATCATACTTCTTTCGAAGTTTTTCAGCGTATTCCTTGTCAAACATCTTCATTTCCCCGAGCAGTCCGTCCGGGTTCAGCGGGTCGGGGATAGGTATGTATACCACGTTGTCATCGATTACCACGAAATCATAGTCACATTCTAGGATTCTTACTTCCAGATTCTCTTTAATTGTTTTCCTCACATTTGAATCCTCAATATGGGTGTATTTCTCCTTCAGGTGGGTTATGAAAAAATCCGCAGGCAATAGCATCTTTATTTTAATCCCGGATTTTGCAGCCCGGATGAACTCGTCTGTCACAAGGGGAAGAAGTATGTTTGGATTCAGATCCTTGTGGCGTCTGGTCTTGTTCTGCAGAGCTTCTTTTGTCTTCATGGACTTGACATGCAGGATCTCATTTTCGGTTTCATCCAGCGTGTTCTTTATACTCTTGACTATGTCTTCCTCGCCGATAAGTGTTGACCAGAACTTGATCTCGGTGTGGTCCGGATAATTGCTGTCTGAAAAGCTGTCCTTGAGCTCCGATATCTTCAGTTTGAAACTTTCAAGTTCGCTTTTCGTATTCTCTTCTTTCCTGGTGTAGAGGTTGTCAAGTGCAACTTCCGGTTTTATTGCTCTGTATTTCCTGGGTCTTGATCTCTGGAACACTACAAGTCCCATATTGTTCAGGTTTGAAAGTACCTCGTATATCTTCCCCACGGGTATGCCTGATATGCGTGAGAGCTCCTGTGCACCTGTAACTCCTTCTTTTATGAGTGTGGAGTAAGCGGATGACTCGTATTTAGTAAGTCCAAGATCTCTGAGCAATCTCTCGTTATCCATCTGTCTGCCCTCTTGATTATTGTATTATTATCATTATTGTGTCTTCAAATTTAAAACAACTAAGCAGAGGTTTTTAATAAAAGTTTTGTAGCTTTTTGTATGGATTAAAATATTTATTAATGCATGTGGTTCAACTCTTTACCAGTTTTTTCCAGAGTGAAATCTTTAAGTTTACTTTTTCTCTTTGTATTGGCAAGGGTGTTTCCTCTCTCGTTACACACCGTATGAGAGTTTAGTTCTAGTATATCCAGTCACTCTCGAGTTTATAATTTCAAACACTTCGATATATAGAAAGGTTTATGTATTAATAATCCAATCTCATACCGTGTACCCACGGCAAAACTTGTCGTGAATTCAGTACCACCAATCCAACCACCCCAAAAAGAGACACCTCCAGTAGGTGTCTCTCCTTTTTCCTTAATTTTGATTTCTTTAATTCAGATTTGAATAGAGAACTTCTTCAGAAATAGGAAATGTTATATAGCAGATTTCTTATTATATGCTTTAAATGACGATAAATAGTCAGGTTTGTCTTAATTGCGCAAAAATTCAGGAAACTGTTAAACCTATTTATAGTTTCGGAAAAAGCAGACTTTGTCAGCTTCAGCTTTTTGGGATTGAAGAAGACCTGTTCTGCAGCATAAAAAGCAAGTTGTCGCCATACTTTACTTTTCACTTTTTGCAGGTTGTTTTAAGGGTAAAACCCTTATATAGCAATATTGCAGTTAAAACAACCAAAAAGGAGTTTTATTATTCGAATAAATACTAAGGAGTGTCGATCATAAAGGCCAATTTTGAAAAACTCGGGGTATTCATTGAGGATAATTCCATACCCATTCTGATCATTGCATTATTATTGATGGTCATCTCCTTCCAGGGTGCCTCTATGATCGAGATGGCATCGGGTACCGATACCTTTGTCGATAAAGATTCAAAGCTCTATCAGGACTTCGACCATCTGTACATGAATCTCTTCAGTACGGAATCCATTGTTGTGATGGTGGAAGGAAGCGATGTCACCCAGCCTGAGGTGCTAAAGGCAATGGATCGCCTCCAGCAGTCCACACAGAATATACCCAATGTACTGGAGGTCACCTCTGCCTCATCTGTTATTAAGGACGTGACGTATCAGAACACGGGCCGGAGTGAGATTCCTGAGGATGAAGCGGTGATCGATGAGATCATTGAATCGGATGTTCCGGAAGCACTGGTACCTGATCAGACCCATGCAGTTGTTTCTGTTGTCTTCTCAGGTTCCGCTTCAGAGGCCATGCAGGAGGATATTCTGCGTGAGACCGAAAGATCGGTCGAGATGGCGCTTTTCCCGGCTGACTATAATATTATTGTAACAGGGGACCCGGCGTTCAACATAGCCATGAACGAGGAAATGATGAGCAGTATGAGTCTTTTGCTCATGCTCTCCGTTGTTCTGATGGTTATCGTACTCTATCTTGTATTCAGGCATGTACGCTGGAGACTTCTGCCTCTGCCCATCGTATTGCTTGGTATTATCTTCACATTCGGTGCCATGGGGTATCTCAGTATCCCGATGACCATGGTTTCCATGGCTGCCTTCCCGGTACTCATTGGTCTGGGAATAGATTATGCGATCCAGTTCCACAATCGTATAGAAGAAGAACTTGCAAAGGGTGAATCCCCCGAAGAAGCTGTGATCGATACGGTCAAGCATACAGGGCCGGCAGTACTAATAGCATTGATAATCACAGCCCTTGGATTCTTCTCGCTGTTCACATCATCGGTCCCTATGATACAGGATTTCGGAAAACTTCTGATGATAGGTATACTGATGTGTTTCCTCTCATCTCTCTTTGTAGGTGTTACGGTAATCTACGGTCTTGACAGGCTGGGAGATAACCCGATCATCAGAAAACTCAAACCAAATTCAGCTTCAAAGAAAAAAGAAATTAAAACGCAGGATGAAGGTCCTGATTTCCTGGATCGTGTAATCGGAAAGACTGCCGCGATCTCAATGCGCCATCCACTAATCATACTGGCAGTTGCAGGCCTGCTCTGTGTTGGTGGTATCTATGTTGATACAAAAGTTCCCATAAGTACGGACACCGAAACCTTTGTTCCACAGGATATGCCGGGACTGATAGACCTGCAGCATATGAGTGATATCCTTGGTGGCAGCGATGAACTGAATATCATTATAAAAACCTCTGATAACGCAGACCCCGAACTGCTCAAATGGATGGACGAGTTCGGTCAACATGAAGTGGACGGCAGGAGCCATGTATATGGTTCCAGCAGTATCGTGGATGTTGTCAAAAGCATGAACGGAGGAACTATTCCTGATGACAGGGCAGAGGTAGTTGCACTTTATGAGCAGATGCCGGAGACTACCAGAGAAAGGTATATGCACGGCAACACGATGACCATGCTCAACCTCAATATCGGTAATGCCATGGGAGAGCTCGGGCTGGAAGGGATCGAAGCTCTCGGGGAAGTGATTGAAGAGGATATAGCATGGATGTCTCTCCCTCCCGGAACAAGTGCCACCATCACAGGCAGATCAATGGTCTTTGTTGAGGTTATAGCCGCACTTACATCAGGAAGGACACTCATGACACTGCTTGGTCTGGTACTGGTATTCTTCGGTCTGCTGGTAATCTACCGTGACTATCTCAAGGCACTGACACCTGTCATAACAATGGCAATGGTAGTTGGCTGGTCGGGTGGTATCATGTACTACTCCGGAATGGAGTACAACCCTATGACAGCGACACTGGGTGCACTGATCCTTGGTGTGGGTTCTGAGTATGCGGTACTCATGATGGAGCGGTATTTCGAAGAAAAAGAAAGGGGTGCAAGTCCCGAAGAAGCTATGGAAGAAGCCAGTGTAAAGATCGGAAAGGCAATATTTACTTCAGGCCTGACCACGGTTTTCGGTTTCTCGGCACTGATAGCCTCACCTTTTGTAATCACAAGCAGTTTCGGTATGATAACCGTTATCGATGTTGTGCTTGCATTGCTGGCAACCTTTGTCATATTCCCTGCTGTGATAGTGTTCCTGGATACTCACCGTGAGAACGGGAAAAAGAAAAATCAATTGAAGGATGTAACACTAACTCCTGCCACAGGTCCGGCTAAGAACACTCCGGAGGTAGACCTTACATGAATAATTTCAGTAAAGCAATGAACAAAAAAAGAATCATTTCAGGTTCTCTGTTTATCTGTATCCTTCTTGCAACTCTGCTTGTCCTGTGTATGCAGCCGGCAGGTGCGAAGGATTACATCCCTCTGCCTTATGAATATACGGAGAACTATTACAACACTTATGGCGAACCGGCACTTTACTCATCGGTTGTCGGTGATACGGAACTCAGCAGAGGTGAGACCGCTCAGATTAATATAGTCCTTGCAAATCGCGGTATCTTCAAAGGTGTGAAAGCAGACAAGGATGTAGGCAGCTCCGAAGTGCTTCACCAGCTTTCTCTTACGGAACTGGAATATGAGACTAAGAGAACCACGGCACAGGGAGTAAAAACTACCCTCATTTCAAACACGGAGTTCATCGAAGTCGACCCTGCAACGAGCAGCCAGACGCTGGAAGAGGTAGTACCGGGCCAGTTGCCCGATCCCCTAACATTTACATTAACTGTCTCGAACAATGCTCCTGCCGGAACTTACATGTTGGAGTTGCCGGTGGAATACGAATACCAGAGTGATGTCAGGATGACCACCGATGAGGTTGCACAACTGGGTCTGTCAACTGACCATGCAAATTATTATAAAAATGCCAATACCACAATGCAGATTCCTGTGATCGTGGAACCGGAAGCAAGATTCGAGGTAAGTGAGGTATCCGGAGATCTGGAAGTAGGTCAGAGCAATGTCATCAATGTGACTTACACCAATATAGGAGAGCTCCCTGCAAAGGATGCTGTGGCAAGGGTAATTGTAATGAAACCTCTCAGCTCGGAGAATACGGTAAAAAGTCTGGGAACCCTTCAGCCCGGGGAGAGCAGGACTATCTCCTTTGAGATCGGCTCATCTGACAGTGCAGTGGAAAAGATCTATGGTCTGGATAGTGAGATCAGATACATTGACGATGATGAAGAAACGGCGTTTTCGGAGAACATGAAGGTAGATATAAATGTCCGGATGCCTGACAGACAATTCAATATTACAGCCATTGCCCTGGCAGGTCTTGTTATTATGGGGCTGGTATTGATTATCAAGAATATAAGGAAAAATGGAAGCAATAATAAAATCAAGAACAATGAAGAGGATAAATATGATTAAGATCAAAAACTTGTTAAGGTCAGTTCCGTTTGTCCTGCTGGTCCTCCTGGCGTTGTTCCCTTCACAGGCATATGCCCAGGAAATGACTACAATGGACCTGGATCTCCCGGAATTCTTCAATTTTGATGAGAACTACTACACTGTTTATGGTGGTCCTGATGTTAGTGCCACAATGGTGGGTGACAATGAGTTCTCCCGTGGCGATGAGGTAACCCTCAGCATCAATCTCATGAACAAAGGCGTGATCACCGGCTTTGAGTCCGACGACGAGCCTGATTTCGGATCTGATCTGGATCAGAAGTTGCAGAAAGCAGAGATGGGTTATGAGGCACAGCGTACCACTGCCATCGGAATAGTTGCAGCACTGGAATCCGACAGCCCGTATGTCAGAGTAAAGTCCGGCCCTCAGGAGGCAGGCTCCCTTTCAAGCGGTCAGCAACTGGACAGTCCTGTAAAATTCAATATAGAGATATCAAAGAACGCTCCTGCCGGAGAATATCCACTCAATCTCACCATGGTCTATGGTTATCAGGAGAACGTACAGGTGAATGGTGACAATGAGACGGATCTTGGTATCACCAATATGGAAGTTGGCATGTGGTATGCTGTCGGCCAGCAGGTTCAGCCGCTTTCCGTTGTTGTTGAAAAGGAAGCAGACTTTGAGGTCGCAAACGTCACAGCTAATCTTGAAGCAGGCGGAGAAGGCTTGCTGCGTGTTGCCTATAAGAACGTAGGTGAAGAAGAAGTAAGGGATGCCACGGTCAGGATTAGTGCCGATGATCCTTTCAGTACAACCGATGACCAGTCCTTTATAGGCTCAATCGCACCAGGTGAGACCTCTGAGGCCATATTCAAGCTGAAGGTGGACGAATCGGCCGTTCCGAAGGTATACGCCATTAACAGTGAGATCAAGTACGAGGACAGCGACGGACACAGCCAGATATCCGACACCATCAAGATCCGGGTAGAGATCCTGCCAGCAGGTTTGTCTGGCTCCGGTATGGCAAGCCTTGCTGTAGTTGGTGGGGTCATAATAGTTCTCGGACTGGTATATGTCGGCGGCAGGAAATTACTGAGTGGCAGAAAAGACTGAACGGGCAGGTGAAGTGAATTCCGATGCTTCTTACAGATTCCCTTCAGGAAATCGGCTTCACCTCCTATGAAGCCAGGGTGTTTGCAGCGCTTGTGAAAAACGATACTGCTACAGTGGCAACCCTTAATGCTGATTCTGGTGTTCCCAGCTCAGCGATTTACGGAGCTTTGAAAAAACTTGAGAAAAAAGGTCTGATAGAGGTCCAGAATACCCGACCTGTGCGCTATAAATGTCTTCCTCCCGAAGATGCTGTCAACAAACTCAAACGCAGTTTTGAGGATAAATGTGACAGCATCCTGCTTGAACTGGATAGCATATACCGGAGCTCGGCGGAGGATAATTTGGAGGAAGCCATATGGACCATAAACGGGGTCAGGAATGTGGCTGATAAGATCATCCAGCTTGTCGGGAATGCACAGGAAGAGATTCTGGTACTGAGTTCATCCACACCGTTTTATACACTCGCCAGGAGGTATCCTTCTTTTATAAAGGATTACGAGACGATCATGGCTCTATTCAACGAAAAGATTGCTGAGGGTGTGAATGTACGTTTTGTCAGTTCTACAGAAGAAGAAGCCCGCAAGATATCCGAAAATATACCACTTGCATCTGTACGGATCAATCTGGATCAGGACGTTCCATGTGAACTTAAGAGTTTTGTGATCGTTATTGATAATTCCGAGATACTGGTGGATGTTATAAATGAGGATCAGGGGGAGACCGATTTGAAGGCTATCTGGACAAATGGCAAGGAATTTTCGGCAACCATTTCCCATCTTCTCAATGCCAAATGGAAAATTTCTGAAAAATATAATCTGGTGTGATTTTTCTTTCAGGAAGATTTCATAACATGCATTTTCTCTTTATAATTTGCTTTCAGGTATAGCTGATCGGGTTTGAAAGCAAATTTGTTAAGAACTTATTTTCTGTTACAGATGAGACTATATTGCTAACTAAGAATTCTATAAGTTGATTTTTAGCATATGTTAACAGGCGTTAACAAAATATGTCGCTATATTGTGTTTTTCTGAATAATGGATAGTAAGATTGATATAGCAGTTGTGCATATTATATGCACATCCGATCATACGTTTTTTGCAGGAGATACCATGATAAACAACGAAGATATTCAGAAATTAGGTAAGGAACTCAAAGATATACTTAAAATTGATACTTCTCCGGTTGCTGTCCGTCTTGTAAAAGCCGACGAAGAGATTCCTGAAGGAATTCCTCATATTGATGATAAAACCCGCCACTGCCAGATGGTGGATAACGTAAGAAGGCTGGGTACCCAGTTCTACGCCTTACCTGAAGACCATCAGTGTAAAGGAGGAGCTGCCGTAATGGGTCTGATGGAAATGAATCCGAAGCTTAAGTCCGGTGAAGTATACTATAATCTGAACCACTTTAAAACCCTTGATTCTGCAAAGACAACTATGGAAAGGGTCCCTATGGTTCCGGCAAGTTCTATCAAGGCTGTTGTTTATTCTCCTCTTGAGAAGGCTACTTTCAAACCGGATGTTATCCTTATCATTGCAAAACCAAAACAGGTTATGGAACTTTCACAGGCACTGCTCCACAAATCCGGCGGTCGTATAAATTCAGGTTTTGCAGGTAAGCAGAGTGTCTGCGCAGATGGTGTTGCCTACCCATACCTTAGCGGTGAGGCCGGAGTAACCATCGGTTGCAGTGGAAGCCGGAAATACACAGAGATACAGGACGAGGAAATGATAATGAGCGTTCCTGTCGATATGCTTGCTGATCTTGTGGAATCTGCCGAATCTATGTTTGGCACTTACGCCTGTTAATCCTATTATTTTTAATTCGGCGCTTTAAGTGCTGAGTATCTATCTTTCTTTTTTCCAGGACATAACATATTCCATAAAGCCTGAATCATTATTTTTCTGTTTTTTCTTTACCCTGAAACCATTCTTCATGTAAAAATCAATAGCAGCCTTGTTTTCTGTATACACTGCCAATTCCAGGTTTAAATATAGGGATTTACAATGGTCCAGCAGTTCTTGACCGATTCCTTTTCTCTGATATTGTTCCAAAACGAATAATGCACCAATAAAACAGTCATCAATAACACTTATGAAAGCCTTGATCACTTCATCTTCCTTATAGACAAAGGTCGCAGAGATGGGCAGGTATTCCTCTTTGACAACACTATAATTTCTGGTCCAGTACTCTTCAGGTATAAAACAGTGTGAACTAATATTTGTCTTCAGCCAGATATGCATTATAGAGTCGATTTCGCAGCTCTCCAGCACCTTGATCATTATTTTCCTCTTAATTATCAAAACCTGCTCACTGGCAATAAATGATTTGATAGGTGATCACGTAAGGATTGTGTGTATTTGATATGCGATATCTAATAATGGAGTCGCAAATGAATTATAACAAAAAAAGTGCTGTGTCAGTAATACAGCCTTAGAGAACTTCATATGCTCTTTTGAATATGTGATATGAAATGTGTTTGCAACTTCTAGAATGCTTCATACGGGTGATCTTGACATTATGCCCGACACTCAATCTCACGTTTGTTTGTATCAGAGTTTAGATTGTAGATTTCGTTATATGTTTGCTCTTTAAACTTCCGCTAAGCCATAAAATTCTGATTTGGTATCACTACAAAAACAGTTACTTCTAATATTTATTAATATTTAGTTGACAACCTTTCTATACATTGTTTTTACTTAAAAATTAATTAATCATATCTGAATCTATGTTCTTTGAAGTGTACATTTTGTATGCTTATTGATAACAATTATGCTCTATAATAAGTGGCTACACCCTGCTTTATATTTTAATATTAATTTTTGGGTGGTCTCCAACTTTGTGAATACATTTTTATAGTATAAATTGGTATTAACTTTTAGCTGCATTTAAGGAGGTAGAATAAATGGATGCAATTATCATTGGTGGTTTTTTAGGTAGCGGAAAGACAACAACAGTGATCAATGTAGGAAAAGAACTGGCTGAAAGAGGCCACACAGTAGCAATAATTGTGAACGAGGTTGGAGAAGTAGGTATTGATGGTGACCTGATCTCAAAATACGGACTTGACACCAAGGAAATAACAAACGGATGTATCTGCTGCACTTTGAAACTCAACATGAAAACAACACTAACTGAACTTTACCACTCATATAATCCAGATTATATTCTGGTAGAGCCTTCAGGAATTGCTTTCCCGAATCTGATCAAAAAAGAACTCGAATTAATGAACTTCGGGGATAATATCAAAGTGGCACCTCTTGTGACACTAATAGATGGTAGCCGTTTCAAGGACATCATGAAATCAGTTAAGGTCTATGCATTAAGACAGATAGAAGATGCAGAGATACTTGTGATAAATAAGGCGGATCTTGTTGAGCCTATTAAAATGTCTGTTCTTGTAGATTCTGTACAACAGCTCAATTCCAGTGCCAGGGTTATTACTATGTCATCACGTGCAGGAGACTCTGGCTTCAGTGAACTCATGGATATGATCGTTCCATCTTTAGCTGAAGAAAGTCATGCTTCAGTAACTTCTGTGAAAGATCATACTGTAGGTTTACAATGCCACGACCATAGTCGCCATGATGAAGATCACAAGCATCATCATGGAGACCATCATCATGAGGCACACGATGGCCATGGTCCTCACAGTCATGATAATCACAATCACGAACATCACACACACTATGACAGTGAAAGTTCAGGACTTGCTTCTTATGCAAATGACTACAAAATACTGGAGGAGGACATTGATAGCGAAACTGCTAAAGTAATCTCCATGGAGATTGCCGAGAGTGTCAAATCCGAAATTATCAAACTAAGTCCTGAATTCGTGGGACACATAAAGATGTTCCTGGAAACTCCTGATGAAACTGTAAAAATAAGCATAACTTCCTATTCCGAAAACCCTGAAATGAATATCATAAAAACGACTGCACATTCTGGTCCAAGGTTTAAGATCCTCACTGCAATCTCCGGACTGAACGAGGACCAGCTTGTCGATCTGGTTGACTCAAATGTGGAACAGGTCTTTAGTAAGCGAAATTTTATATCCCAGCGTTTGCATGACCCGCATGATCATCACCACCATCACCACAATCATGACGATGATGAAGACGATCATGATCATAAGCATGAACATGGGAATAAACATAAACATCTTCATGAAGAGATGGATGACATCTATGATCATGATTTTATAAGCTGTGACACGGAAAGTAATGACTGCCAGCTTTAAAATTTATTATTTTCAATTCTCTGAAGTATTCAAAATTGTGTAATGTCGAAACTGGAGAGTTTGCATGCAAATTATCATAATAAGTGGCTTTCTTGGTAGTGGAAAAACAACTTCTGTTATCAGAATAGGGAAACACCTGCAGGAAAAAGGATTTAGCGTTTCAGTGCTTGTCAATGATATTGGTGATGTGGGTGTCGACGGCCAGGTTATCAGTGAGAATGGCCTTGAATCAAAGGAAATTCCAAGAGGTTGTATCTGCTGTACTCTTAAATATGCTCTGGAGGCAAACATAGCACTGGTGCAGGCACAATACGATCCTGATGTCCTTCTTATTGAACCAACGGGTGTTGCATTTCCTCTAAGGGTCAAGGAGCAGATCGAGAAAATGGATTTCGGTTCGGAAGTTAGCATGGGGCCTATTGTAGGGTTGATAGATGGAAGTAAATTCGATGACCTGATGCAGCACTCAGGGGAGGCGATTACAAGGCAGATAGAAAATGCAGATATTGTCCTGCTTAACAAAAAAGACCTGCTAAACACAGATCAGCTATCTGAATTTGCAACAACTATAAAGAAAATAAATCCTCACGCTACACTTCACTCTTTGTCCTTGAAATGTGATGATGGTGATTCATTCATCAGCTTTGCAGATTCACTTGTCAGAAGCTTGAAAAATAGTTCCCCAATTTCAGGAATGAATAATGAAATTACAAAAACAAACAAAATATCACTCTCCGAGTCGTGTACTCCTACGGATGAGTTTAATCACTTCAATGTAAGCAGCTATGCTGATTCCTATTCCATAAACGGTTTTTCTGATCAGAATCAGGTAACTCGCATGGCTCTGGAACTAATAGAATCGATTAAAAGAAGTATTTTGGAGTTAAATCCCCGGTTCCTGGGACACCTGAAGATGTTTCTCCACACAGAATCTGTATCTTTTAAGGTCAGTATAACCTCCTACCAGGACCGGCCGGAGATTGAATATGTCAAAACCAGAAATTCTATAGATAGTAAAATGACTGTATTTGCAGCTGTGACTGATATTGCACGTGATAACCTTGCAGATATTATAGAGAATGCGGTCAGTGCAAGGTCAGATCAGCTGGGGATTGCTATCTGAATTCAAATAAAAAACCCAAATGAAAAAAAAAGAAAACTGTATCAATGATACAGCTTAAAGGACTTCCTGTGCTCTCTTGAAGATGAGATCTGCGATGAGTTTGTCGCTTCCAAGAGGTTTTGCGTATACAATCTTGACCTTCTGTCCGTCAATCTCGAGCTCGCCTTCGTTTGTCTCTGGATCAAGTTTAAGGATCTCAGGAATGTCTTTTGTTATGTGGATGCCTGATGCAAGGAATACAGGTGCAGCAGCGATCTTTGTAACACCGGTGCCCTCAAATGACTGGAGTGCTTCTTCTACGGTAGGTTCGCTATTCTCCATGAATCCTGCTTTTACGATGTACTCAGGATTATTCTCTGCTATCATGTTAGCGATCTCAGTTACAACCTGGTTGTTGTAAGGTAATCTGCTGCCGTGACCAATAGCTAAAATTCCGATTTTTTCACTCATAATATAACCTTCTTTTAAAATGCTGGTATGATTCTTAGTTGTAATTGTGTTACTCAACGCGTCTCTACTAGGGGTCAATATGATATAATGTTTTTGATTTCAGGAGTTTATCAATATTGAAAATGGCTTTTAGTTATTTCCGTGGTTAAATAACGATTTATACATTTGCTTTTTTATGTAGTATTATTTGTAAATTTAATGCTGTAGCTAAAATTCAATTTGATTAAATAGTATTATTTTTCTAAATCCTGCATTAGGCTTTAGACATTCGGGGTGGTTAGTTTATGAAGTCATTTAACTTAGTTCTTGTTCGATCGATATCTTTTTTATTCTTGATTATGTTTGCCGGGAGTAATCGGGCCAGTTCAGATACTTTTCTTTTCAATGATTCTGAGGGGTAATTGCGATGAGCTTCGGCCGATATTCAATGATCCTTGTCGGAATGCTTTTGATTTTTCTTGTTCCTGGAACGGGTCTGGCAGATTCAGGTGAGATTGAAGTGGATCTGGTATCAGCTTTCGACACCGATGGCCAGGCAAACGACGTTGAGGTGGAAGATGGATATGCCTATGTTGTTGAAGATCACGGACTTTTGATAATTGATATCAGCACTCCTTCCTCTCCATCTCTTGCAGGAAATTACAGTATTGAAAATGAAACCTTTTGTGTTGCTGTAGAGGACGACTATGCCTATGTGGGCACTGATAGTGGTATCGAGGTTATTGATGTTAGTAATCCGGAGTCACCGGGCCTGGCAGGAAGTTATGAGACCGGGGATAACTCTGTCGATATCGTCCTCTCAGATGGTCATGCTTATGTCAGTGGTTTCTGGTATGGCCTTGTGATCCTGGATGTGAGTGATCCCACATCCCCGGTATCCGCAGGCAATTATTATGTTTATGGTGCGTACCTTAATGATATTGCCGTCTCAGGTGATCATGCATATCTGACCAGTGGGATGCATGGCTCTTCCGGTCTTGATATTATTGATATAAGCAGTTTTTCGTCACCATCCTTTGAAGGGGCATACAGTATTGGTGATGCACTTGGTGTTGCTGTATCAGATGATTATGTCTGTGTGGGAGGAAGCAGCATTTCAGATCCGGATACAGGCGTCTGGATATTTGATAGGGATAATCCCTCATCACCAGAGCTTCTGGGGAATCTGGATACCGCACCAGCATATGATATTGTTATAAAGAATAACTATGCCTTTCTGGCTAACGGATCAGGGCTTGTGATCGCAGACATCAGCAATCCCTCATCACCAGCCATTGTCGGGAGTCATCCTACAGGTGTTAACTCATACGATGTGGATGTTGAAGGTGACTATGCCTATGTAGCCAGTTATGATAATGGTTTTGTTGTCCTCCACATGGAAGAAGAAAACTCTTCCAGCGAATCTCTTCAGGTTGGGATCTCAAATCCTGATGGTACTTTCTCGGTAAATCCGGGTGATTCACTATTGCTTGAAGCTAAAGTGACCGACAATCTGGGAAACCTGATGAAAGGCTCTGAAGTGTCTGTCCGGGCAACTTTCTCGAATGGTGACGAATCGATTAACCTGTTCGATGATGGTAATCATGCGGATGGGAGTTCAAATGATGGTGTATATGCTAACACATGGATGCCTGAAGTCACTGCAGATGACAGTGCTGAAGCTCCGTGCACTATAAAAATATCCGCCCGGCATTCAAGCCTGAAGGCTGCAGATGCTAAAGTAAGTGGTGTGGTTATATCTGAGACTCCTGAACCTTCTCCAGATAAACCTCCGAATCTCATTATCTCGGATGTGATGGTGGATGGCACCACCATAAATTATGAAATCAAGAATACCGGCTCAGGTGCATCGGGCTCCACAGATTCATATCTTTATATAAATGATATGAACAGGCAACTTGCATCCGACGAGGTGGCATCTCTGGAACCAGGTGAATCCAGAATTGAATCGTTCAGTTATACATATGAATCGGCAGGAAGAACCGATACTATCAAAGTTGTGGCTGATGCCACATCAAGTGTGAGTGAGGAGAGTGAAGACGACAATTACAGGGTTGAGGGTTTCAAGGATGATGGAAGAAGCCTGATGAAAATAGGGATATTGTCTTTGCAGGATGGCTTTACTATAAACTCCGGCGAACCCCGACTGGTCAGGGCAAAAGTAACTGACAATCTTGGAAACCCCATGTCAGGTAAAAGTACGAGTCTTGTGACCGCAACTTTCTCCAGCGGCGGCGATCCAGTGAGGTTATTCGATGATGGTGAACACAACGATGAAAATCCGGACGATGGTATTTATGCAAATGAGTGGACACCGGAAAAACGATCCGATGACTCTGATACTGAATGTACGATAACGGCTTTTGCACACAACTCTATGCTTGGAGATGCACATGACAGTATCAACGGACTAATTCTCTCAGGCTCTGCTGCCAGTACCGGGACATCAACCGGAGAAAGCGAAATTGAAAATGCTGAAGTTGCCGAATCTTCTGATCAGGAGAGCGGATTCAGTAAATGGTGGGGACCAGGATTGATATTACTGATGCTGATTGGCGGGTTTATGGCTTACTCTCTGCCCGGTGTCCTGGTCTCGCTCAAGAAGGAAAGCATCACGGAACTTGCTATCATGAAGCAGGCAAATGCTAGCAATTCTTTTGATTACAGATCATACATATTCAACAGCTTTGAGAAGGGAAGGGAAGTATCCGTGATCTTACCCTCCGCAAATGTCATCAGAATGGAACCCGATGCCTCAAGCTCCCAGGATAGTTTTTCCTGGGAAGGTGTGCACTCCCGGGAATCCATGACATATGTAGATGATGAGCAGTATGAGCATCTCTTCTTTGAAGCTACAGTGGAGTACACGAATCCTCTGGGTATATCTGTGAGCACAAAGGCTGACAGTCCTGTAGCCAGCATCAGGAACAATGGTCCTGTACCCGTAAAGAATATTTTTGTCATTTATACTGACGGAGTACGGCAAACACGCTGTCTGGCATATCTTGCTGAGGTCGACGCATTCTCAAACGGTACTGCAGGCCTTGAGGGCACCGACTACAATGTACAGAGGCTTGCGAATATAATGACCGAGGCTGGTATTCCTGCTGAATCAGCATCATCCTTCTTCGAAAGTAGTGAAAATTCCAGCAGTCTCCTTGATAAGGATGCATGGAGGAAGATCAACCAGATGTATCTCCTTTACCAGCTTCCTGAAAGTATGCACAAGGAACTTGTATTCATTGAAGTAAAGCCTCAGGCTGCTGTAAGGGAGAGATTCTGCTGGGTTGTGGCAGAGGTGGGGTGATAATTTTATGTAGTTAACGTTGTCGAGAGGAATATTCGTTGAATATCCGATAAACAGTAGACGAAGATAAGTTCTTTGTCTTCATTTTTTACCTGCAATTGAGCAGAATCAGGAATTGGATTTTCTTACATACCCGAATAAGTTTGAAATATTCAGGAGGATTGATTCTAAGTAATACACAGTATCTAAAGTTCAATTTTAATAAATACTATCGTATTCACTATTTCTTTAGGTTGGATTCATCAGGGGGTGGATATTCGTGAAATTGTTTAACTCAGTTCTTGTTCGATTGAGCGCTTTCAATTATGGTATCATATGCGGATTGAAGGATAATCCGGATATTTTTGACTTTGTGATTCTAAGGGGGACTAAAAATGAAGAATGATTTTAAAAATATGATTTTTGCAGGGCTAACTTTGTTTTTCATTATCTTTGGAGTTACAGTAGCAGCTGCAGATGAGATCAACATAACTCTGGTATCCACTTTTGAAACAGATGGCCAGGCATCTGATATTGATCTGAAGAGCAACTATGCTTATATAGCCGATAGTGAAAACGGCCTTGTTATAGTTGATGTAAGCGACCCATCCTCGCCGGTTCTTGCAGGAAGATCTGATGTCAACGGTTCTGCAGACAACGTTGCAGTCGAAGGTGATTATGCCTACGTGACAGACGAAAATAAAGGTCTCAGGATCATTGACGTCAGCCATCCCTCACTACCAGTTCTCGTTGGCAATTATGATACTGGTGGTACTGCAAGGGGCCTTGCAGTATCGCAAAACCATGCTTATGTGGCAGACGGCTCAAACGGACTTGTTGTGATCGATGTGAGCGATCCGACATCCCCGATTATTGCCGGCAATTTCAGTCAGCCCGGTTTCCGTGCATTTGATGTTGCCGTCGAAGATGATTATGCATATGTAGCTTCTGATTCCGGTCTGTTTACTTTTGATGTGAATAACCCCGAATCGCCAGCTCTTACAGGCACAAACAATCCGGGCTTTTATGTGATGGATTTTCAGTATGAGGCTATCACTGTTTCAGACAATCGCACCTATTCAATTGATTCGTACAACCGTCTCTTTATTGACGATATAGGTGATCCCTCGTCCCCGGTCACATATAAGAATTCGACGGAATGCAGCCCCGCAGCAAGTACTCCCGGGACTAATGTGGGTGTGGTTGTTCTGGATAACTATGCCTACGCAGGCAGCGAGCATTTTGGTATAGTCAATGTCAGTGACCCATCATCACCTTTCATTGCAGGCTATTATGATACGGAAGGTGCGGCATGTAGTGTTGCAGTTTCAGGTGATTATGCTTACGTAACTGATAGTAGGGGTCTTGTGATCCTCCTGATGGAAAAGGAAGGGACCACACCCGCAAAATCCATTCAGATAGAGATTCTGAGCCCGGAAGCTGGTCTTTTGATGGATCCGAATGAGTCCATATTGATACAGGCAAAGATTAGCGACATTGATGGAAGCCAGTTACAGGATCCAGCGGAAACTTCAGTAAAGGTAACTTTCAACAACAGTGAAACTCCGGTCTACCTTTTCGACGACGGAAATCATAGTGACGGGAATACAGGTGATGGCATCTATGCAAACGAATGGATGCCTGGAAACATATCCAATATCAGTGAGCTGGAGTACACGATTACTGTCTTGACACAGAACCCGGCATCAGAAGAAATGAGTGATGGAATCAGTGGTCTGATCGTCTTCAATGATGATATTAACAGTACAAGTACAGATGCATTTAATTCACAAACAATTGACCCGGAAAAGAATTCAGGTAGTGAAAATTCAGCTGGTATTTCATCCTCAGGTGGGGGGACTGCCAGCTCCGGCGGAGAAAGCGGAGATCTCACGTACAAAGATGCTGAACCGGAAACGGAATCAAAAGACAGTGTCATATCATCTGAAGCCGGGACCATGGACTCTGAATCAGGATTAAGCTCATTTGAATCTTCTGAGGAGCAGGAATCTTCGGAAAAAAATCCGGCCTACAGCAAAGAATGGGCTCTCGGATTTGTGCTAGTATCAGTAGGGATAATAGCTGTCTATTCAATAACCGGAAAAAGGAGGTAATGCTTCTTTTTCCTTCATTCCTGTTATTTACTGTATTATCCGTTTCTCTCCGGAATACACATACAGGTTCTTTCCCCTCACAAAAGCCACAAGTGTGATCCCTGTCTCTCTTGCAAGTTCCACAGCCTCACGCACAGTTGCACCCTTGCTGGCAATAAGAGGAAATCCGGCGTTCACTGCCTTTGAAACCATGGTGGAGGCAAGCCTGCCTGTGGTTATCAGGGCGCATTTTGACAGATCGGTGCCGTTCATAAGAGCTTTTCCGACAACCTTGTCAACCGAGCATGCTCTTCCCACGTCCTCGCAGAAGAAGAGTACTTCTCCCAGTTCGTCGCATACCATGGAAGTGTGTGCTCCGCCTGTAAGGTGCCAGATTCTTCCAAGCTCTTTTAGCTGGTTCACTGCATGGATGATGGAATCCGAAGTAAACTGTGCATCAGAATTAATCTGTCTGAAATCGTCCCTGCGGTATGATGTGCTTCCGCATCTCACGATATGTTTCAGTTCTTCCAGTTCCTGAGTATTGATATCAATTTCACAGAAAATGGAGTTCTCTTTGATTGCGATCTCATGGATTTTGGTATCGGGTTCTATGAATCCATCGCAGACCAAAAATCCCAGAGCAAGCTCTCTGAGTTCGTTAGGACTTGCAAAAAAAGTGGTTATATGAACGTTATTTACGAAAAGGTCTAACCTTTCTTCGATGATAACGTCCACATCGATATGTTTTTTGTTGTTCTCTGTGATTTCCAGGCACTTCAGCGGGACATAAAAGGGAGAGGAATTGTTTTCCTCATCTTCCCGGAAGACCTCGGTCTTCCTGTCTCCTTTTAAGTGCCGTTTTTCACTCATGCTTCTTTGATGGCCTTTACCTTCTCAAAGAGTATCTTGAGGGTTTCCTCGTTGCTCTTTGTCTCTGAGAATGGTGAGTCTGTGAACGGTTCGAAGTGTACGGGCACGTTGTCGAGCCTGTAGAAGGTACCGTCACATTCCATGGCATCGATTACACCTGGCAGTACTACATCTGATGCGGTTACTGTCGGACATGGTGCGATATCGATACAGACCATCGGGATATCAGCGAGATACTTTGCACAGTCTGCAGGGATATGGTTCACAAGGTCAGCAGACATGACAAATGCTGCGTCAACGTCCTTCTCCCTGAGCAGGTCCACGGTTGTGGTCTCTCCGGGGTTGTACCTTGGGTATCCCTTCATGAAGTCTACACCGAACGGGTATCCGTAAAGGTAGGATGCAAGCTGGTTGAATCCTGCTACGTTACAGTGACCTCTGAGAGCACCGATGTTACACTTGGTGTAGTTATTCATCTCCTTGACGAAGTTCAGTGCGATCTCGATGTTCCTGTGCTTACCGTATGATGATGAGACACCAAGTCCTACGTAGATAGCCACGAAGTTTGATTCCTTCATCATCTCAACGGTCTGCTTCATCACAGAGATAGGAATTCCTGTGATCTCTTCAACAGATGGGTGTGGTTCCTTTCCGTTGAGGATAGTGAACAGTGCGCTGAGAAGCTCGTAGTCGGTGTTCGGGTTGAGCTGCATGTGCAGATCGGATGCCACTGCTGTAGGAGTTGTTCTCGGGTCCACTGTGACCAGTGTCCTGTCGAACCTTCCTCTCTTTGTCCAGTAACCTCTCGGGAATACACCATACTTGGACATGTGCCTTGGCATTGATTCCAGAGCGTTGACACCCCAGTAAACGATCATGTCGGCCCTGTTCTTTGCCTGACCTGCGGTAGCTCCTACCATGCCGGATTCCTGGATTCCCATAACGGTTGGTCCGTGGCAGATAGTTGCATTGGAGTCTGCTGCACCGCCAAGATACTCGGCAATGTGCATACCTACTTCCTGAGCTTCACAGGATGTCTCACTTCCGAGGAAGAAGAGCGGACGCTTTGAGTTTGCCAGGAGTTCTGCCGCCTTATCAAGTGCCTCTTCCCAGCTGACATCCTTTACCTTTCCGTTCTCCCTGATCGTGGGTTTTAAGAGCCTGTGGTGGCTTACGACTTCCTGGAACTTGGCGTTACCCATCTTACATGCATTCTGCACGTCGATTGTCTGGTTCTTGACATCCAGATCTACCTGAACGTCGTCACATGAACCTCCGCAAACCGGACAGATGATGTTCTTGTACACCATTTTATTCACCTCCCATGTACAGCTTCAGGACAACTTCCTCGGCGCTGAGTACCTCTTCATCTGTAGGTTCAACAGTGACGGGGCTTCCCTTGTAACGTGGTGAACCCGTGGAGAATGTGTCAGGTTCGACGACTACATTGGCCCAGATGGATCTTGGTATGAAAACCTGGCCCGGTCTCATTGCCTCTGTAACCTTCGGGTAAACTGCAATTGTATGTTTTCCGTCCCTGGATGTAACTGACACCTTTTCCGGGCATCCGAGGGCTGCATAGTCCTCTGCACACATCCAGCAGACACCACATTCCTTTGTGTATTCGTCGGAGTACTTGTTACCGCCCTTGGCAAGTCTTCCTTCGTTGATAGTACTTCCTGTATTGAGTAATGCTTGCATGAATATCACCTCAGAGACACTCGTTGTTTGCACAGGACACGTACAATGTGCCTTTTCCTTTCTGCGGGATGGCGTAGTCACCTGTGAACTTCTTGTATTCGCCGGTGCACGCGATGTCCTCGAACTTGATATCAGCTTCGACATCTTCCAGCTCGAATCCCGGGGTGAACCTTTCAATGTTACCTCCGATAACGATGGTGCCGCCGGTCATCTCTGCTCCGACTGTTCTGTGAGCGTTTCCTTTTACAACGATAAGGCCGCCGTTTATGCGGATTCCACAGAAGTGCTTTACATTTCCTTCTATGATGATCTCTCCTCCGCTCATTCCGCCGCCTACCTGGTTTATGGCATCGCCGCCAACGACTATGCGTCCGCCGGTCATACCGTTCCAGCTACCTCTGTATGCGGAACCGAGGTGATCATGTGTGTTTCCTTTAATGTGAAGCAGACCGCCTTTCATTTCCATACCGGCCCATGAACCTGCGTCTCCTTCCACAACGATCTCGCCGCCGGCCATCTCAGCACCAACATGCATGCCGGTTGAGCCCTTGATGAGGATCTTTCCGGCTGTCATGCCTTCACCGATGCGCTTGATTCTTGGTACGTCACCGTCAACTACAATGGTGGTATCCTCAGCACTTGACCCGCCATCGCCCTTGACATCAAAATAATTGGCAAGAGGATATTCCTCCGGTCCCTGCCAGACGAGTATTTTACCGATCTCCTCTGCGGTCTTACCTGCAAAGTTGTCAGGTGTGATGGTTTCAGCCTCAACTGTCAGGTCAAAGTTTCCTGTTGGTTTAAGAGTTACTTCTGCCATGAAATCACACCTCTGCGTCTATCTTGATCGGGGTTGGGTTTGCAAGGTACTTGTCAGGTGTCGGATAGTTGTTGAATCCGATGGTGTAGTACTTGAACCAGTCCTTCACGTCGTTGAGCATGTTCTTCTCATCCTCAGCGCTGATTGCGATATCACTGTAGTAGGTCTTCTTCTCGGGGATCGCAACGATCTCACCCTTCTGGGATACGACCTCACCGCCCTTGACGGTGTATGCTGCGTTCTCAAAGGCCCTTATGATGCTCTCATAGTCACTTACTTCGAGTGCCTTTGGATCAAGGTCATATATTGCGACATCTCCGTCAGCACCAACTGCGAGTGTTCCCTTGCTGTGTGCAAGACCGATTGTCCTTGCAGCATTTGCACGGGTGACAATGGCAATCTCGTTGAGGTCCATCTCCCTTGTCTCGGCAGCCAGTCCAGACCTGTCCTGTGCCCACTTGTGGCATTCTGCAAAGGTGTCCTGTCTTGCCTTGTTGGACATCAGCCATGCAATTACCTGTGGGTATTTGATGAATGGTCCGCCGTTGGGGCTGTCGGTTGTCATGATACTCTTCCATGCGTCCTTGACGTAGAGCAGTGTCTCAAGACCCATTGCCCACTGTACACTGTGTACAGGGTTGCTCTTCAGGTATGTGAACGGAAGTACTCCTGAACCACACTCACACTCTACATCCGTGTTGGACCACTTGTGTCCGGTAAGTACGTAGAGGTCGTGGATCGCAGGACCGTCACCGGTCATAACCGTTGCGTCACCGAATGGTACACATCCGCTGTCCATTACAACGTGGTCGTGGCTGTTCACGTAGTCGGTGATTCCCTTGACTCCGGATTCGAAGTCTCTCCAGGATGTTCCGCCGAATGCGTTGAACTGACAGTGTGTAAGGTATACGGACTCATGCCTCTGTGGCTTCATCTTTGTCTCTGCCCACTCGACATTGGTGTTTGGCCTTGCCTTGACAGGCTTTGGAATCTTGAGTGAGTCCCTTGTGATCTCCCAGCATCCGGGGTGTCCGAGGTTGTTTGCGTGCAGGTGCACTGGCATCGGGAATCCGAGCATCTCGTTAAGCTCTGTGAGTCCTTTTATGATCTCCTCTGGTGTGACCTCGAAGTGGATGTTTGCCTGATCAAGAGCTCCTACGTTCTCTCCCCATCCCCAGTTCTCTACACCGGCAGGGTTGACACATTTTATACCGTAGGTCTTGTGGGTCTTCATCATCCAGGCAATGTATGCTGCAGCCTTCTCGATGTCTCCTTCCTTGAGGTATCTCATAAGGAACCAATTGTTACCCAGTACAAGGTATCCGCCCATGTCCAGCATTGGGGTTGAGCGCATTTCCTCGTGGGTGTGGCGTGCTTCCATTGGCGGGACAGCTGCCTCGAAGACAGTTGTGTATCCCATCTTGGAGTATTCATATCCTCCGAGGTATACTGAAGGAACACTGTATCCGCATCCTGAGTGTGCGATAGGTGTCTTCTTCTGGTAGAATTTGTAGTGGTCCTCAGGCCTCATCATCCTACCGCCGTTGACCTTTGCTCCGGCGACGTGTGAGTGTGAGTCCACACCACCCGGCATTACGGTCTTGCCGGATGCATCGATTTCCTTGGCATCTTTCAGCTCGGATGCGGTAAGTTCGGTAACAACTTTACCGTTCCTGATGAAGATGTCCATTTTTTCCCCATTGACTTCGTTCAGGGGATCGTAAACATAACCATTCTTAATTGCAATTGTTCC